>DATMNH010000129.1:0-13057 GCA_035568975.1 Casimicrobiaceae bacterium | reverse complement strand
GCCGTTGCGTACGCCGACCAGCGCCTCGCTGGACAGCACCTGATGCAGCTCGAGTTCGAGTTGAGGATGGCGCTCGAAGGCGAGAGAAAGCAGTTCGCCCACTTGCAGTATCGATGGGTCCAACACCGTGCCGATCTTGATCGTGCCGGTCGTCAGGCCACGCAGCCGTTGCGCTGCGTGATTGAGCTGTTGCACGGCCTCAATGACGCGTTGCGCATCCTCCAGCAAGCGCCGCCCCGAGGTGGTGAGCGACATTCCTGACGAGGAGCGCTCGAACAGCGTCACGCCCAAGTTCTCTTCGAGCGCCTTGATCTGCCCCGACAGCGCGGGTTGACTCAAGTGCAAGGTCTCGGCAGCGCGCGTGAGATGGCCAAGCTTGGCGACGGCAATGAACGATTGAAGGTGATTGAGCTCCATATCAGTGGAACACGACGACCTGTCGCGCGGCCTTGGCCTCATTCAGCAGATCGAAGCCCCGGTTGATATCCTCGAGCTTGGGCGTGCGACTCATGAGGCGATTCACGGCCAGCTTTCTTCGATCGCCAGCGGACGCGACTCGGCCAAAGGCGGCTTCGCGTCCATCGCATAGAGCACCGCGGCCTTGATCTTCATGAACCGATTCCGGTGAAAAATTCTCGCCACCGATCTCTATAGCGGCGATCGCAGATCCTTTAGCCGCTGGGTGAGCTTCATATTTTCCGAATAATCGACCGGACAATCGATGATCGAGACGGTGTCGTCGGCAAGTGCGGCCTTGAGCGTAGGAACGAGATCGGCGCATTTCCCGATGCGGTAGCCTTTGGCACCGAAGCTTTCGGCGTACTTCACGAAATCGGGATTCTTGAAGGCGATGTGGCTCGGCCGCCCGAAGTGGCGGAGCTGGTGCCAGGTAATCAGCCCGTATTCGGAATCGCTCCAGATAAGCACCACGAACGCCGTCTTCATCCGCATCGCCGTTTCGATCTCCTGCGAATTCATCATGAACCCGGCGTCGCCGGTCACCGCAACCACCTTGCGATCGGGATAGGCGAGCTTGGCGGCTATTGCACCCGGAACGGCAATACCCATCGACGCGAAGCCGTTGGAAATGATGCAGGTGTTGGGCCGCTCGGCGCGGTACATGCGGGACATCCACATCTTGTGCGCGCCCACGTCCGAGATGGCGATGTCGTCGGGACCCAGGACTTCGCGCAGATCCCAGACGATCTTCTGCGGCTTGACCGGAAAGCCATCGTCGTTCGCGTATGCCGAACGATCGTCGATGATTGCCGTGCGCAGCGCCTTGAAAGGGGCGCTCTTCTGCGGCGTGGCGCGCAGCGCAATCGCTCTGAGCGTAACGGAAATGTCTCCCAGCGCTCCGACCGCGAGGATGTAGCGCTCGTCGACCTCGGCCGGCATGGCATCGATGTGGACGATGATCTTGTCACCGTTGGGATTCCACATTTCCGGATGATATTCGACCATGTCGTAGCCGACGCAAATCACGACATCGGCGGCTTCGAAGGCGAACCACGGCAGGTCGCGCGCCTTCAATCCGATCGTGCCCAGCGCGAGATCGTCATTGAAAGGCATGACACCTTTGGCCATGAAGGTGTTGGCTACCGGGATGCGCAAGACCTGGGCAAAGGTCACCAGCGAATCCGCCGCGCCCTGCCGGATCACGCCGTTGCCGGCGAGGATGACCGGAAACTTCGCTTTGGAGATGATCGCGGCCGCCTGCTCGATCTTGCGGTCGGGAGCAATCGAGGTGTACGCGGTCTGCACCTTGATCGGCTTTTTGTCGACCTTCATCTCCGCGATGTTTTCCGGGAAGTCGATGAACGCGGCACCCGGCTTCTCGGTCTGGGAGACCTTGAATGCCTTGCGCACGATCTCCGGAACAATCTCCGGCTCCAGAATCTGCGCCGAATACTTGGTGATCGGACGAAACATGTTCACCAGATCGAGAATCTGATGGCTTTCCTTGTGCAGGCGTGTGGTGGCGCCCTGGCCGGCGATGGCGACGATCGGCGCACGGTCCATGTTGGCGTCGGCGACGCCGGTAATCAGATTGGTTGCGCCCGGGCCCAGGGTCGACATGCACACGCCCGCCCTGCCGGTCAGCCGTCCGTAGACGTCGGCCATGAAGGCGGCTCCCTGCTCGTGATGGGTGGTGACAAAGGTGATCGGACTGTCGAGCAGCGCGTCCATGATGTCGATATTCTCTTCGCCCGGCACGCCGAAGATGTACTCGACACCTTCGTTCTCGAGACACTTTACGAATAGCTGCGCCGCTGTCATTGCTCCCACCCTGGATCACCCTGGCCCACCGTGAACTGCTGCGATTTTATCTCGAAACCGATCGGCGATACCTTTGTCGAACCAAAACCATTCCTATGGCAAACTGTCCTCCACGCCGACCAGGAAGGGCTCGCTCGTGCACCGATGAAAGACAAGACCGTTGCCATTCTCGAAAGCCGCGCCGGGGATCGCGTCGCCAGCCTGATTCGCAAATACGGGGGTACGCCGTTCCTGGCGCCTGCGCTGGCCGAAGTTCCGGATGTCGATCCTGAGCGCATCCGGGCACTGATCAGCGACTGGGAATCAACGCCGCCGGACATATTCATTTTCCAGACCGGGGTTGGTACCCGGGCATTGTTCGCGGCGACCGACTCGATGGAACTGACGCCCGCGCTGTTGCGCGTGCTGGAAGCCTCGCAGATCGTGGTGCGAGGCCCCAAGCCGACGGCGGCTCTCGGCGCGCGCAAGGTGCGCATCGATCTTTCGGCGGATGATCCTTTCACCACGCACGAGGTGCTTGCCCAGTTGCACCCGGCTCCATTGCGCAGCAAACGCGTCGTCGTGCAGCGCTACGGCGAGACCAACCGTGAGCTGGAAGCCGCGCTCGAGAGCGAAGGCGCGGAAGTCATCGAAATCGCAACCTATCGCTGGGCGGTGCCGGAGGACACCGCTCCGATGCAGCGACTGATCGACGCGCTTGGCCGCGACGAGATCGATCTGGTGGCGTTCACCAGCGCGTCGCAGGCCAGCAACCTTTTCACCGTAGCGGAACGCATCGGCAAAGAAACATCGCTCAAAGAGAGTCTCGGCCGGACCCTGGTCGCGTCGATCGGGCCGGTATGCAGCGCCACGCTGCGCAAGCTCGCGGTCCGGGTCGATGTCGAGGCGAAGCCGCCGAAGCTGGGGCCGCTTATCGACATCATCAACGCCGCGCTATCCGACACCGCTCCATCAGGCAAGCCAGGACGATAGTTTCTGGACTTGTAAATTGCGAAACATCGCCGTCATTCCCCGCTCATTTTGGTAACTGAGCGGGAATCCAGTGTCTTGTGACGAACGCCGCTGGGTCCCCCCTGAAGCCTGCCCTCGAATGCTTGAATCGGGGGCGGGGACGACAGAATATGTTCGCGTACCTCCAAGTTGTTGCACTAGCTTCAGATCTTGAACGCCTCGAGCGACTCGGGCGCAAAAAGCTCCTCGGGCTCGAGCCTGCGCTTGGATAGCCCCTGCTCGTGGTGATAACGCAGGAAAGTATCGAGCACGTGACGATTGGGCTCGAAGCCATAGGACCACCAGTCATCGCCCATTTCCCGCCGCACCTCCTCGACCTGCGCGATTTGCCACGGCAGCATGGTGATCAGCGCCGACGTCGTGTACAGATTTTCGTAGACTTGGTACTTGGCCGCGGTGAACGCCTTCAACAGTGACTGCGCTATCCACGGATTGGCGCGGTAGAGGTCGCGACGGATCGCCACGGTGTGCATGATGGGGAAGATCCTGGTCTTGCGGTAATAAGCGCGCTCGACTTCGACATAGTTCTCGAACAGGCGCCTGACCGCGTCCGGACGCGTCTGGAACGTCGACGGAATGCGGGCGGTGTACATGGCATCGATGGCTCCGTCGGCAATCATTTGGGTCAGCGTTTGGGCCGTGCCGATGCGGGTGAGCTTGAACTTGGGCGGCAGCTCGAGTTTCAGCTTTTCGTCGCGGCCGGGCTCCTCCTCGCCGCCGGTGAAATACTCGACGCTCGCCGGATCGACGCCGTACTCGTCCTGCAGGATGCCGCGGATCCATACCGGCGCCGTCATCTGGTACTCCGGAGTGCCGATGCGCTTTCCGATCAGGTCCTTGGGTTCGCGGATGCCGCTCTTGGACGAAACGAAAATGCACGACTGGCGGAAGAATCGCGACGGGAACACCGGAATCGCGATGAACGCAGGCTGGTCGCGCGCGATCGACATGGCGTAGGAAGACAGCGACATCTCGGCGACGTCGAATTCACGGTTGCGCAGCATGCGAAAGAAGGTCTCTTCGACATGCAGGTTCAGGCAATTGAGATCGATGCCTTCGGCGCGGACGCTGCCGTCGGCGAGGGCGCGAGTTCGATCGTAATCCCAACAAGCCAAGGTCAGCCGCAGTTTTGCCACGTCGGTCTCCTGATGACCCGGAATCATACCGGGTTGATCGACGAACGATTGCGCCGGCGATCTAAAGCCGGACCGCTCGAGGTCGAGCGCCTGGTACCAGACCTACCGTCCGCGGCGCGCCTTCGCTTTTGCGTCAACTGCCTCTCGCAGCGACCGCAACTCGTCGCGGGCAAGGTTCACCAGCATCGTCATCAGCGTTCGCCGCGTGGCGGCGATATCGGCTGACGTGACGCCGCGCACCGCGATGCGGTTGACGGCTTCGGCCAGGGGCACGAGAGTTCGCTTGAGCGAGCGTCCTCTGGCGGTGAGGAAAATGTGCACCTTGCGCCGATTTCCAGCCAGTTGGCGGCGCACGATATAGCCGCGGCTTTCCATCGCCCTTAGTGCGGCGAATGTGGTTGGCTCCATCACGCCCGCCTCACGGCTCAGCTCTCGCTGGGTCAAGCCGTCCTTTTCCCAGAGGATACGCAGGAAGGTCCAGTGCCCGAACGACACTTCGTGTTTGGCGAGCCGCGTTTGCAATGAACGCACCAACGCACGCGTGGCGTCCTTGACCAGGTGCGCCATGCGATCGTTGGGTACCGCGTCGCGCCAGTGCCGGAGCAGCCGCTGGGTGTCGCCGGCCGCAGCCGCCCTTCGCTCTGGCGCGGCTCGTGCGGATACTTCGGAGCGCTTTCGGGCGAAGGCGGCTTTCGATGGCGTCGGCATGGCTCAGCTTTGCCGCGCTACGACGGAACGGCCACCTGGTGCGCCAGCGTGATATCGCGCCCTTCTCGCGCGGACTGCACCATGGCGAGACATACCTCGAGCGTGGCCATCGCCCATTTGCCGTCGTGGAGGGGAGCGCGTCCATGAACGATCGCGTCATAGAGCTCGTCGACAACTTCCGCACGCGGCACCCGGGGCCTGGGCAACGCATCCAGCCGAGCTTCGGCGTCGCCGTAGATCATGACGCCCGTCGGCAACGGCCGCAAGTCGGCGCGCTCGCAGGAAACGAGAACCCAGCCGAAATGCTGGTGCCAGCGCGCATCGTCCGTGTCCCGACCGGTTGCTGGCATCACCGTCTGCTTTGGATAATCCGCGCCGCCGTAGTTGCGCGCGTCTTTCAGCGTCGCTTCCTGATCTGCGTTTGCGGCGCGTTTGAGATTGCGGCGCGCCGAGCCGTATTGGCTCGCAAGCTTGGACGCGCCAAGCTCGCCGATGCCGCCGCAGAGCTCATCACTGTCGAAATGCGCGTAGCCGCTGTAGAGGATCGACGCAAAAGCGCCGTCGTCGAAGCTCAACAGCGCCGCGAATGCGCCTTCGGTCGGGCGATTCCGATTCCAAGCGCCCGTCAGCGCTCGCACGCTTCGGACGCGTCCGCCGCCCAGTAGCCGAACGATATCGATCTGGTGCGCGCCCTGGCTGAACACCACTCCGCCACCGCGCGCGGTGACCAGCTCCTCCGGGCGGCGCGGGCGGTATAGAAAATCGGTGTAATACTGCGCGTTGATCATGCGTACTGCGCCGACCGCGCCGCTGACGATGATTTCGCGCGCGCGCAGAATCGGGCGATCGAAGCTGTGGCTATGGCCGACGACCAGGCACACGCCGGCGCGCTCGGCGGCAGCGATCATCTGCCGGCATTCCGCCAAAGTGATCGCCATCGGCTTTTCCACCAGCACGTGCTTGCCGTGCGACGTGGCCATTGCGACGTGCGCCGCGTGATGCTGGTGAGGCGTGGCGACGTAGACCACTTCGACATCGGGATTCGCACACAGCGCCTCGACTGCGTCGTAGGTGCGAGCTCCAAAATCCGCGGCGAACCGTTGCGTCGCCTCGGAGCGAGGATCGGCGGCGGCAACCAGCTCGACGCGCTCATCGGCCACGAGCGTCGGTAACATCAGTGTGAAGGCCCGGCCCAGCCCGGCGATACCCACCTTCAACCGACGTTCGCTCATGGCGCATGCCTTTCCATGACCTCGCTCGTCAAACGCCAGGAGCAGCTGCGGCGTCGGGCCGGCGACAAGCAGGGGTCGCGAAGCGCCAACGCGCGTCTCCCGGTAGCCTCGCTCGACATCGAATATCGAAATGAGTATTATTAGCTTAGGTGTCTAATATTATTCCCGGCCGCCCGATCGGGCAATAACTTAGGATCGTCGACTTAGGATCGTCATTCCCGCGAAGGCGGGAATCCATTTGGATTTTCACGGGCGCAAAATGGATCCCCGCCTTCGCGGGGATGACGTGAGAGATGCGAGTGATATTGCCTATTTGGTGACCCTGAATAATTTGGTGACCTGAATATTCTGAGGCAACCATGTTGAGCGCCGAAGAAAACGATCTCCTGTGCCGGGTCGAGGGCGACGCTCCGATGGGCGCGCTGATGCGTCGTCACTGGATCCCCGCGTGCATGTCCGAGGAAGTGACGGAGCCGGACGGCCCTCCCGTGCGAATACGCCTTCTGGGTGAGGACCTGGTAGCGTTTCGGGACAGCCTAGGCAGGCTCGGCGTGGTGGACGAACATTGTCCTCATCGGCGAGCGTCGCTTGCGCTCGGCCGCAACGAGGAGTGCGGCCTCCGCTGCCTCTACCACGGATGGAAGATCGACGTCGAAGGCAACGTGGTCGACAGGCCGTCGGAGATCTACGAAGGCGACCGTGCACCGAAACCCGTCAAGCAAAAGGCGTATCCCTGTCGCGAGGCGGGCGGTTTTGTCTGGGTCTGGATGGGCCCGCCCGAACAGATGAGCGAATTCGAGCCGCCTGCCTGGGCGCCGTCTCCCGGGATCCGGACCAGCATCGTCAAAATGCACGTACGCTGCAATTGGGCGCAGGTGCTCGAAGGCGCGATCGACTCCGCACACAGCTCGAGCCTGCACGCGACGGACATGGTCCCGGCGCAGGTCGACGGCGCGAGCGCGACCTCGAGCGAGTGGCTGCGGCCGTCGACCGACAAGGCGCCGCGACTGCAAGTCCAGCGCACCGATTTCGGCTTCCGCTACGTGGCCATCCGGCATCCGATCAAGGATGCCGACACCCACGATTATCTGCGCATCACGCTTTTCGTGGCGCCTTTCACCGTCCTGATCCCGCCGAACAATCTTTACAAGCTCTCGATTCTCAACATCCCGCTGGACGACACCAACACCATGTTCTACTTCATCGCCTGGAGCGCCGGCGAAGGCATCGAGCAGGACGCATGGCGAAAATTTTGCGGGGCAGAGGTCGGGGTCGATCTCGACGGCAACTTCCGCCCCATCCGCGACCGGGCGAACAACTACCTGCAGGATCGTAATGCAATGAAGCAGGGCAGCCACACCGGTATCACCGGCATTCCGAACCAGGACGCCGCGATGTGGGAGACGATGGGCCCGATTGCCGATCGCTCGCGCGAGCGCCTCGGCGCCAGCGACGTTGCCATCGTGCAATTCCGCCGCATTATGATCGAGGCCGCGAAAAAGCTCCGCGATGGCGGTCCGGCGCTTGGAACCTCGCCCACGCATGTTCCGCATGCAAAGCTCAAATCCTTCGAGGGCATTGTTCCGAAGACCACCCGCTGGACCACCCTCGGCGTCGCCGACGAGGAGCTCGACTCGCAGCGCGCCGATTGACGCAACGCCCTTGACGCGTCTGGCGACCGCAAGCGACACTGCGGCCACATCGCGCCGCCCAGGCATTATCTCGCGGTCGGCAACGATTCGATTCCAATGCGAGCACGCGCCGGTGAAGGGCACGACAACGTAGGCAGGAGGAGATCGATGAGCAGGCTCAGGCTGTTCTGCGGCGCGGTGGCGTTGTTGGCGCTCGGCACCTCTTCGCCGATGGCGCAGGCGCAGGACACGCTCAAGGTCGCCGCCGGTCAGCGCGGCAACTGGGATACGACCGTCGCCGAGATCGGTCAGCTCGGAGGCATTTTCAAGAAGCACGGACTGGTCCTCGAGATCCTGTACACGCAAGGCGGCGGCGAGACGCAACAGGCGGTGATTTCGGGCAGCGTCGAGATCGGCGTCGCGACCGGGATCATGGGCGTGCTCTCCGCATTCTCAAAGGGCGCACCGGTGCGCATTATCGGCGCCGAGACTACCGGCGCCGCCGACCTGTTTTGGTATGTTCCCGCGAGCTCGCCGATAAAGTCGCTCAAGGATACCGAGGGCAAGACCATCGCCTACTCGACGAACGGCTCGTCGACGCACGGCATCGTGACTGCCTTTATGAAGCAGTACGACCTGAAGGCGAGACCTACGGCGACCGGCGGTCCCGCGCCGACGCTGACCCAGGTCATGTCGAATCAGATCGACGTCGGCTGGTCGGCACCGCCATTCGGCCTGCAGCAGTTGGACGAGGGCAAGATCCGGATCATCGCCAGCGGCAACGACGCCACCATCTTCAAAGGTCAGACCGTGCGCCTGCTGATCACCAACGTGCAGACGCTGCAGGCGAAGAAGCCCGCGATCGATCGTTTCATGAAGGCGTATCGGGAAAGCATCGACTGGATGTATTCGAGCGATCCGGTCGCGCTCAAGACCTATGCCGATTTCGTCGGCATCCCGATCGCGACCGCCAAGCGCACGCGCGACGATTTCTTTCCCAAGGCTGCGGTGGATCCCGACAAGGTGGTGGGGATCGACACGATTGTGCAGGACGCCGTCGCGCTCAAATACACGGCGACGCCACTGACCAAGGAACAACTGGCGGAGCTGATTCAGATTCCGCCCCGGCAATAGCGGGCACTAGCGTGGACCGCACCGACTTGAGTGCTGGCAAACCAACGCCGATGGAGCGGCCCGCCGCAACGCCGCCATCCGCGCCGCAGTACGGCAGCGACGTCGTCGCCGAAACCTTGCGCGATCTCGCCCTCCCCTACATCGCGCTCGTCCCCGGCGCGAGTTTCCGCGGCTTGCACGACAGCCTCGTCAACCACCTCGGCAACCGGGATCCGCAGCTGCTTCTGTGCCTGCACGAGGAACACGCGGTCGCGATCGCGCATGGCTATGCCAAAGTGACGGGACTGCCGATGGCGGTTGCGCTGCATTCCAACGTCGGCCTGTTTCACGCCACCATGGCGATCTTCAACGCCTGGTGCGATCGCATGCCGGTGCTGATCCTGGGCGCGACAGGCCCGGTCGACGCGGTCAAGCGCCGGCCATGGATCGACTGGATACACACCGCGCGCGACCAAGGCGCGATCGTGCGCAACTATGTGAAATGGGACGACCAGCCGGCGTCGCCCGAGGCGGCACGCGAGGCCTTGTTGCGCGCCATGTGGCACGCGCGCTCGGCACCGCAGGGTCCCGTGTACGTCAACCTCGACGCGGAAATGCAGGAGGCGCCGCTGGCCGCTCCGCTGCCGCGAATTGCTGCGGCGCGCTACACGCCCAGCGTCGCGAACGCGCCTCCCGCGGAAATCGTGCGCGAAGCCGCAGCAATGTTGCTCCGGGCGGAGCGTCCTCTGTTTCTGATCGGCCGCGTCTCGCGCGATCCCGCGGCGTGGAACCTGCGCGTCGCGCTGGCGGAAGCGCTGAACGCCGGCGTTCTCACCGATCTCAAGGTGGGCGCCGCGTTTCCGACCGATCATCCGCTCCACGTCGACGCGGCGGGTATCCTGCTGAGACCGGACGCCGCCAAGGCAATCGCAGGCGCCGACGTGATCCTGAGCCTTGACTGGGTCGACCTGGCCGGGACGCTCAATGTCGCCTGCGGCGGCGAGTCGTCGGCGAAGATTATTCAGGTGTCGCTCGATCACCTGCTGCATGGTGGCTGGAGCATGGACTATCAGGGACTCCCGCCGGTCGATCTGTTCATCGCCGCTGAGCCCGATGCCGCGGTCCCGCTGTTGCTCGAGGCGCTTGCGCCGAGTCACAGCGAAGCGCTCGCGCCGAGTCACGGCGAAGCAGATGCGCGCAGTCGCAAGGAAGCGCTTGCGTCGGGCAAGCGCGCTCAATCATTCGCGCCACGCAAACAAGAATTTGCCGTCGCGCCAAGCGAGAGCGGCCTCATCAGCACCGACGATGTCGCCCTCGCGCTGCGCAGTGTCGTCGGCGAGCGTCCGATATCGTTCAGCCATCTTCCGCTGTCGTGGAATGGCGCGAGTTGGCCGTTTCGCCATCCCCTTGATTTCCTGGGGTCGGATGGCGGCGGAGGCATCGGTGCCGGGCCGGGCATCGCCGTCGGTGCCGCGCTCGCACTCAAGGATTCCGGCCGGCTGCCCGTTGCCGTCTGCGGAGACGGCGATTTTCTGATGGGCGCGACCGCGATCTGGACCGCCACCCACTACCGGATTCCACTACTGATCATCGTCGCCAACAATCGCTCGTATTACAACGACGAGGTCCATCAGGAACGCGTTGCGCGCATGCGCAATCGGCCGCTCGAGAACAAATGGATCGGCCAGCGCATCGCCGATCCCGACGTGGATCTCGCTGCGATCGGACGCGCGCAGGGTGCGCAAGGCTGGGGCCCGATCGAGGCGTTGGCCGCGCTCGTGCCGGCGCTGGAACTAGCCGTCCGCGCGGTGCAGGACGGCGGCGTGGCCGTCGTCGACGTGCGCGTTCAGGGGGGCTATACCCCTGCGATGACCGCCGCACTTACGCAAAATCGGCGCGACCGCGGTTGATCCGATGATCGGCGAGTCCGCGCGGCCACCCGCTGCCGCCACCGACGTGGCGCTTTCGCGGGACGCGCGACTCCTCGACGTGGAACGGGTCAGCAAGCGCTTCGTCACCAACGAAGGGGTGATCACTGCGGTCGACGATGTGTCGTTCTCGATCGCGCCGGGCGAGTTCGTGTCGATCATCGGGCCGTCGGGCTGCGGCAAATCCACCTTGTTCAACATCGTCGGCGGACTTGTTGGCGACTACGAAGGCCGAGTGACCGTTGCCGGCGACACCGTTCGCGGCACCCACCCGGCGATCGGCATGGTGTTTCAGGAAGAATCGACGTTTCCGTGGCGCACCGTAGTGGAGAACGTCGCCTTTCCGCTCGAGGTCGCCGGAACGTCCAAAGAGGCACGCGTCGAGCGCGCCGAGCACTTCGTCGCCATGGTGGGCTTGAGCGGCTTCGAGCGCCGCTATCCGGCCGAGCTTTCCGGAGGCATGCGCCAGCGCGTCGCGCTGGCTCGAACGCTGGCGTCGGAGCCTCGCATCCTGCTGATGGACGAGCCCTTTGCCGCGCTGGACGAGCAGACGCGGCTCCTGCTCGGCGACAGAGTGCTGCAGATCCAGCAGACGCTCAAGCAGACGACGCTGCTCATCACCCACAATCTGACGGAAGCGGTGCAGCTTTCCGACCGCGTGCTGGTGATGACGTATCGGCCCGGCCGGCTGAAACGGACGGTGGACATCCGTCTGCCCCATCCGCGCGACTCCGAAGTCGTCAGCAGCGATGCGTTCGGACACTATGTCGCCGAGATTTGGCACGACCTTCGCGAGGAAGCGAGCCGCGGGATAATCGATGACGAGTCGCGTGTGCTCGAGGGAAGAGCCAGGAGATGAGCAGAGCGCCGCTCAAGCCGCTGCTGACGTCGCGTATCGGCGCCCGCCTGATCGGTGCCGCGACGGTGCTGGCCCTGATCGGAATCGTGGAGCTGGCGATCCGCGCGGGAATCGTCAATCGCTTTATCGTGCCGCTGCCGTCGGAAATCATGGTCGCGATCCCGCGCATCATCGTCGAGGAGAATGTGCTGCACCGTTTCTGGCAGACGACGCAGGAAGTCCTGTGGGCGAGCCTGCTGCTCGCCGCAGTCGGCATTCCGCTCGGCGCCCTGCTCCACCGGTACAGGATCGTGCGCCTGGCGTGCGAGACGTGGGTGGGTGCGCTCGCCGCCGCGCCGATCGTGCTGATGTACCCACTGTTCCTGGTCATCTTCGGGCGCAGCGCGACCACGATCGTGATGATCGGCTTCGCCGCCGGTCTCGCGCCGGTCATCTTGAAGACGCTCGAAGGGCTGGCTGGAACGCGTCAGGTGCTTCTCGACGTCGGTCGCAGCTTCAAGCTCACCGACTCGCAGCAGTTCTGGAAAATCCTGCTGCCGGCCGCGCTGCCGTCGGTGTTTGTCGGGCTGAAGCTCGGGCTCATCTTCGCGATGATCAACATCGTCGGCGTCGAGTTCCTGATCAATTTCGGCGGCCTCGGGCAGCTCATCAACGAGCTTGCCGAACGCTATGATCTGCCGGGCACCTACGGCGCGATCTGCTTCGTCATCCTGACCAGCATCGTGTTCTTCGACACCGCCGAGCGGCTCGAGCGATTCTTGAGGCCCGGCGAGTGAACCGCGCTGGCGCAGCCGCAATCACCGCCGGCGCCGTAACCGGTCGCCGGGTAGTGATAGTGCGCGTCGCCATCATCGCCGGCATCCTCGTCGGCTGGGAAGCGCTTTCGCTGTCGGGCTTACTGTTTCGCGATGTCGTGCCATCACTCACCGCCATCGGCCGGGCGGCCGGCCGCCTGCTCACCGACCCGGATTTCTACGCGAACCTCAGCGTCACCGTTGGCGAGATCGGCCTTGGATTGCTCATCGGCGGAGTTTGCGGACTGGCGACGGGCATTCTTCTCGGCGCCAACCGGTTCTTGTCGCGCGCGTACGAATCGTTGATCTACTACCTCGGACCGACACCGAAGATCATTTTTTTTCCGGTCATGATCATGTGGTTC
>DATMNH010000128.1:0-20183 GCA_035568975.1 Casimicrobiaceae bacterium | reverse complement strand
GGGCTGGTGACCCACTATCTGGTGTTCGTGATCAATCTTGCCGATTGGGTTGTGGACATCGTAGGCATCACGACGAGACCGGATGAAGCGTGGATGCTGCAAGCCGGGCGCAATCTGATTGATTCGGAAAGCGGGGCGATGGGCGGGAAGGGGTATCTCATTCTGGATCGGGATACCAAGTACACGGATCAATTCCGACGGCTGATCCGGGGCAGTGGAACGAACGTCATCCGGCTACCACCTCGATCGCCGAACCTGAATGCATACGCGGAGCGATTTGTTCGCTCGATCAAGTCCGAATGTCTGAATCGGATGATCTTCATCGGGCAGGCGTCGTTGCGTTGCGCGGTGGCCGAATACATGGGCCATTACCACGCAGAGCGAAATCATCAGGGGCTCGGCAACAAACTAATCTACAGCAACGCGGCTATTGCTTCGCACGATGCTCCAATACACCGGCGCCGGCGGCTCGGTGGAATGCTCAACTTCTACTATCGCGAAGCGGCGTGATGTCATCGCTCGAGTTTTCGGACAGAACGCGCTCCCGGTACCAGGCTATGCGGGCTTCGCCACTCGCTACACGTCACCGGCGCGCGATTCCGGCTTGACGGTGCGAACACTTTCGGAGACCTCCCGCGACACTTTGTCCTAGGCGCGCACCGCCGGCGCACCGGTAACCGGACTCACAGCCGATGAAGAGAGTGAGCTGTTAAAGCATGGCACGCTAGCCGACCTCAAAGCGACACTGGTGATAGTTTAGCGACGCGCCGCCCCGCCGTGCCATCCAGGTAGCGATCTCCGCCCCAGCTGGCGCGGGCCGGCTGCAAGCCGCAATGGTTCTTTGGCTCCGTTAATGATCAAAACGATACGTGATGAAAATACCAATCAATAGCTAAAGGTAGCTAAAGGCAACATTTTGTGTGCGATAGGTTCAACAGACGCAGCTGTTGCGTCTGTTGAACCTGAAGCGGTCTTGCCACGGGCTCAAGCCGGGGCGATATAGAACACGCCGACGTGGCCGTTGTTTCGCAGCGTCGCGCTGACTTCCCCGTCTGATTGAGCCGGCGCCTCGTTCAAATAGAACACCGCATCGTTCGGGCTCGCGAAGTCGCGATAGAACCATCGTTGCGGCGATTGCAAGGGAGAAGTCGGCGGCATGATCGTCAGCATCGATACCGAGCCGTCATTGCGCGCCGTTGCGGCGACTTCGCCGGCTGACTGAACAGGATTGGTGTTCAGCCACGCCAACGCCGCGTCCGTATTCGCGAAGTTGATGGAGAGCCAGTGCTGCGGCGGATGTAGCGGTGATTGAATTCTCAGTTCAGAGTGAATGCGCCGCTTCGCTTCGGCCGCATTCTCTTGCGTGATCAGCTCTTCTCTTTCAATGGTCGTCGTGGTCATGGTATTTCCTTCATGAATAGGGCCGGCGCCATGCCGGTTCCTGTAGATCGCACACTCGGATTGAGTCGACGACTCCGAGGATCGATGCACTTTCGGGCATTGCTCCAGAGTCTCGCCTCGATTCGGAATGTATTCGCCCCACACGAACGATACAAGTGATTATTCACGTCAAAAGCACGGCAAAGGCACGGCAAAGGCACGGCAAAGGCAGAATGCGATCACGGAAACGCGTGCGCCGGATCCTCTTCAGGAACGTTGACTGTCGTGCAATTAACGTCCGCGTTGCAAGCCACATTAACGTTGCGGTGAAAGCGGGCCGTGGCGTTGAGTACATAGCCAGCGCGCTGTGCACTTTTCACGTGAGTTTCCGCGCGATCGCAGAAACTCTCGTGGTTGTCGGTTCATCGCATCACCTCCATTACAAGTCTAAGCAACTCGTAGTGTCAGCCGCTGGAACCATTTCACGTGGCGTACGGGGCGCATGTCAGTGACCACAATCAGCGCAATGCGCCCCTCATCATCGGAAACAGGTGCGCCGTCGCGTGCGTAGACGACGTAGACGCTGTCTCCGACAGCCGAAAGCGATTAGCACTGTGCTAGCGTTTCGCCAGCCGAAGTCGGCAACGCCGCGCTCTTCGGCGTTTAGCTGCGACGTTCGACGGCATTCAAGGCGCTCAAAATCCGCCCACGCGATGTAAAGACATGGGCGAACAGCAGGCGCAGCACAAACCGCCTAGTCTTTTTCACGGAATCGCTTGTCGGATCGACTCGACTGTACCGGGGGCATCCGGGGCATACCCGGGCAGTCGCGCGATTATCTGACTAAACTCGTTGCCTTTGAGCAGGGCGACCAGTTCTTGAATCGACGCGCGCTCTAGCGTTCCCGTTCGACACGCGAGCATGTAACGCTCCTTGATTATCGGCACGAAATCCAGTTTGAACTGGCGCGCCGCCGGTTCAACCCCAAAGCCAACCTCTGCCATCCCGCTCGCCACGAACGCGGCCACAGCAGCATGCGTGAACTCGCCGCTCTCGTAACCTTGGATTTGGCGCGCATCAATTGCCTGCGCATTCACCAACCCATCAAGAAGAATGCGCGTTCCCGACGTTGCCTGTCGGTTGACGAAGCGAAGTCCAGGACGGGCCAGATCGCCAATCGACTGGATATTCTTGGGATTGCCTTTCGGAACAATAAGTCCCTGGGTGCGCAACACCAACCGGATTATCTTCTGCTGTCGAGGGCGGATCCATTTGGCGTAGTGCTGCCAAAGACTCTTGGCGAGTTTGCCGATCGGAACATGGAAGCCCGCCAAGTCGCAACGCGAACGAGACAACGATTCGAGCGCAGCGATACTGCCCATGTATTGAAGGTCCACCGTTGCGTGCCCGTGTTGCCGCATTAGCCCTGGCAATTTCTCGATGGCGTAACCGTGGCTAGCGTGGATGCGGATGATCGACTGTGATGCCTTGAGGGCTCGGCCAATCTCAATGTTGAGCTCCGAGGCGATGTTCTCCAGCTGCGGGAAAAGGCTGGCCTCGGTTCGCTGCTCGGCCCAAAGCAGCGTAGTCCCTAGTGGCGTCAGCTGCGCACCCTTGCCGCGCTGCATCGCAACGAGCGGGCCGCCGAAAAACGTTGACCACCTGTGGAGTAAGTCCCACGCGTGGCGGTAAGACAGCTTGATGCGCGTTGCCGCGAGCGTGAGCTTGCCCGTGTCACGAACCGCTCCCAGCAAGCTGAAGAGATGTGGATCGACGCGGTCGCCAAGCTCATTGGTGAAGGTCCACGCGGGATGAATCGTGATCTTGGTCATAGGCAAGGCGCTGCATATTGGAATCGCTGGTGCCAGATGGTACCGTAAGCCGACTCGAGGCCGGATATCGAAAGAGATTCCATATGCGCAGCGCTGCATATGAACACCTAAAACCGACTGTTCTTAACCTGACGTTTCTGCCATGCGTCTCAGGCAGGCCAGCTGTAAAACGTAACGATTGGGAGAATGGGTATGCCAAGAATTGAGAGAGGGGTGTGTCTCGGTGCTTTTGCCCTCACCTTCGGTCTACTGTCACAATCCGTGAGCGCGCAGTCGACGTGTCCGCCGGGTTCGCCGCAACTCATCGTCTACCACGCGGGAAGTTTGACCGCGGCTTTTGCGCCCATTGAAAAGCTTTTCACTCAGCAAACTGGCATCTGCGTGATCGATGCATCGGCCGGAAGCGTGGACGCCGCCCGGCGGGTAACGGCCGGCCAGGAGCCCTGCGACATTTATGCGACTGCCGACTCGGTGGACATCGACGCGTTCCTAAAGCCAGCTGGCTACGCGGACTACAACATCGTGTTTGCCCAGGGTGCGATGGTGCTCGCCTATACGACCAACAGTAAGAACGCAGCCACGATCGCCGCGCCAAACAGTACCTTCAATCCTCCCGCGACTATTCCCGACGCCGCCATCGATTGGTATGCCCAGCTGACGCGACCGGGCGTGGCGATCGCTGGCTCGCATCCGTTTCTCGACCCCAGCGGCTACCGAGCAGATATGATTTTTCGAGCTTACGGAACAGAATTATGGAGTGCCCAATCTCTATGACGCGTTGCTATCGCACTATTCCATCGCGAAATCGACGGATGCGTTAGGAAAGACCTATGACTATCAATTCATTTATGAGCACAGCGCTTTTGCGGCTTATAACGCCGATGCGACTAAGAGCTATCGTTACGTGCGTTTGCCAGCGAAGATTGGGCTATCAGTGTCGGAACTTAACCCGGACTATAGCGACGCAAGCGTAACCATGCCTGACCTTCTGCCACCGTTTGCCGCAAGGCCAGTTCGGATTCCGGCGACTCGCGTCACCTGGGGAGTTACCATCCTCGAGACGGCCCAGAATCGCGACAATGCGATTCGGTTTCTGCAACTCCTGTTTAGTAGTCAGGGGGTAGCTTTGCAAGCGACGTCTGGTCCCGCTCCAATTAGTCCGCCGATCGTGAGCCATCATGATTATGCGCGCCTGCCGGATGGGTTGCGGCCACTCGTCACCGTGCAGAATCACTGAACCGACACTTGTCGTCCGCACAAACTGGATCAGGCGCATCGCTTGCCCGAGTTACGGGGCTCGGCAACACGATCTCGACACGGGACTTTTTAGGGTTCCGATGCATCTACGGGCTGCGCAAGCAACCGACGGATTCTTGGCCGGCCAATCGATTCTCATGCAACGGCACGTTCCCAGTCAGTTCTGAGCGATCTGTCGTTACACGGACGGCCTCGTCCGAGCGAAAATTGATGCTTATGGATACGATGAGCGAGTTCGACGCCAGCAATCGTAACTGCCGCATTGGCAAACGACTTGAAGCCTTTCATGGAAGCACATCGCCGCTTGATCGCTCGATGGTCCTGCTCAATGATGTTGTTCAGGTACTTTGAACTACGAACTCTGACTCGGCGCCAAGCAGGGTACTCGCGTCGCAAGAGTCGCAACGCCCGGTGACTCGGCACATGGCCATCGAGTGTGACCTTGCGCGGAGCTCGATCCGGATGCGAAGCAAGCGCCCTCCGAAAGAAGGCCTGCGCGGCGGCAATGGCCCGATCCGGTCGCAGCATGAAATCTACGCTGCGCCCTTGCTTGTCAACGGCTCGGTACAGATAGTGCCATTGGCCCTTGATCGAATGTAAGTCTCGTCGACGCGCCAGGAACTACCGATCGAGCGGGCAAATCGATTCCAGCGCTTCTCGAATTCCGGAACATACCGAATCACCCATCGCATGATCGTCGTGTGAGAAATGATCACACCGCCCTCGGCCATCATCGCAACGAGATTTCGGTAGCTCAGGCGATAGGTGATGTACCAGCGCACGCACAGAACATAGATCGCGTCACGGTCCTGGCGTTTGGTCATCGGGCGTCTCCGTCGGCAACCCAGTCCAGCCGACGCCTGCTGTTGCACCGGAACCAGATTTCCCCCTCCGCCTTTCTGATTGCCTCACCGCCTCACGCCATTGGGCGGTGAACCATTGTCAGATAAAACTGGCGGTGAAATGCAAAACAAACAGAACTCCTACACTGTGAACGATGCCAACTGCCTTCGCGTCGCCGATCGCGGCGACCACGTTTGGGATGGAAGTGGTCTTCTGACAGAAGACGGACATCGAGCACTTGCGCGCGCTCTCTTACCGATCGCAGGTGACATTTATTCCTTGCTCTCACGAGAATTTTATCGACGGAATAGATTGAATGCGAACGTTGTTGGCTCCTGCCAGAAAGGGATCACCCATTGTCAGGAGACAAACGATGGAATATCTAGTGATCGGCGCAGGTCCGGCCGGCCTGCAGCTCGGACATTTCCTCGAGCAGGCCGGCCGCGACTACCTCATCCTCGAGGCCGGCAACGCGGCGGGCACTTTCTTTAGGACCTTCCCGCGCCACCGCCGGCTCATCTCGATCAACAAGCCGCACACCGGGTGGGACGACCCGGAGCTCAATCTGCGCGTCGACTGGAATTCGCTTCTGTCCGAGCAAGAGCATCCGCCGTTCACCGGCTACACGCCGCGCTATTTCCCCGCCGCCGATGACATGGTGCGTTACCTCGCCGACTTCGCGGAGGCCCATCGTCTGCGGGTGCGCTACGGCGTGCATGTGAACCGCATCAGGCGTGACGGCCACTTCATAGTCAGCGACCGGTCGGGCCAGACTTATCATGCCGAGCGCCTGATCGTCGCGACCGGCGTGTCCCAGCCGTACATCCCGTCGATCCCGGGCATCGAGTCGGCCGAGTTCTACACCACGGTGTCGGTAGATCCGTGCGACTTCACCGGTCAACGGGTTCTCATCATCGGCAAGGGCAACTCGGCATTCGAGACCGCGGACAACCTCGTGGAGACCGCGGCGGTGATCCACGTCGCCGGGCCGAGCTCGATCCGCATGGCGTGGCGATCGCATTATGTGGGTCATCTGCGCGCCATCAACAACAACCTGCTCGACACCTATCAGCTCAAGTCGCAGAACGCTCTGATCGACGGCACCATCGATCACATCGAACGGCGGGACGGGTCGTACGTGGTCACCACGCGCTTCATGCGTGCGAACGAGGCCAAGAAAGATCTGCGCTACGACCGGGTGATCGTCTGCACTGGCTTCCGCTTCGACGCCTCGATCTTCGACGAGACCTGCCACCCGGCGCTAACGCTGCGCGACCGCTTCCCGGCGCAGACGCCGGAGTGGGCATCCGTCAACGTCCCGGACCTGTATTTCGCCGGCACGTTGATGCAGATGCGAGACTTCAAGAAGTCCACTTGCGGCTTCGTCCACGGCTTCCGCTACGCGGTGCGGGCGCTGCACCGCATGCTCGAATACCGGTACCACCAAGCGCCTTGGCCGCATCGACCGCTGCCGGCCACGCCGGAGGCTCTCGCGCGAGCCGTCATCGAGCGGGTGAACCGCACATCGGCGCTGTGGCAGCTGTTCGGCTTCATGTGCGATCTCATCGTTCCCGGGCGCGACGGCGAGGCGCGCTTCTACGAGGAGCTGCCAGTCGACTACGTGCACGAGGGCGAGCTCGGCGCAGCCAAGAGCTACTTCACCGTCACCCTCGAGTACGGCCCGAACCACGATCTGCACGATCCGTTCGACGTGAGCGTCGGTCGGATCGCGCAGACCACCGCCGATGCCGCCGGCGAGAGCCGCTACCTGCATCCCGTGATACGGCACTACCACCGCGGCGCGCTGGCGACCGAGCACCATGTGACCGAGAACCTCGAGAACGAATGGACCGGCGCCGTGCATCGCGAGCCGCTTCGCGCCTTTTTCGCCGAGACGCTCGCGACCGAGGCGCTTGCGGCCGAGGCGCAGTTCCTCGGCGTGGCGGGCTGAGAGGCGCGGTGACGCGAATGCCGGCCCTGTCGCTCCATAGCCTCGAGCACCAGGCACGCCGATGCCTGCTGCCGGAGGTATACGACTTCTACGCGGGCGGTGCCGAAGACGAGGTCACCTTGCGTGCGAATGAGACCGCTTTCGCGCGAATCGGACTGCTTCCTCGGGTGCTACGAGGTTGCGGTCAACCCGATCTCGGAGTGTCGCTGCTCGGTAGGCGGGTGTCGATGCCGGTGCTGGTTGCGCCCACGGCGTTCCACCGGCTGGCAGATCCTGATGGCGAGCGCGCGGTGGCGCGCGCCTGCGCGCAAGCCGGGATCATCATGATCGTCGCCATGGCGTCGACGGTCGCGATCGAAGAGGTTGCCGCCGCGGCGCGTGCTGCGGCGCCGGACGCTCCGCCTCCCTGGTTTCAGCTGTACATCCAGCCCGACCTCGAGTTTACGGCGGGCATCGTGGAGCGCGCGCAGGCGGCCGGATGCGCGGCGCTGGTCGTGAGCGTGGATTCGGCCGCCTTCGGCCGGCGCGAGCGCGACGTACGCAACGGTTTCCTGGACCTTCCGGCCGGGTTGTATTGCGAGAACATGCGCGAGCCGGGCATCGGGGCCGAGCCGGGACGCCCGCGGTCGATCGTCTTCTGGCCGGAGTTGTCTTGGTCGCACCTCGCCTGGCTCCGGAACATCACGACGCTACCCATCGTCCTCAAGGGCATCACGCATCCGGAGGATGCGCGACTCGCGATCGAGCACGGGGCGAGCGCCTTGATCGTCTCCAACCATGGCGGGCGCCAGCTCGACACGGTCGCGCCCAGCGTCGAGCTGCTCCCCGCGATCGCGGAGGCGGTCGCCGGACGGGTCCCGGTGTTGCTCGACGGCGGTGTGCGTCGCGGCAGCGACATCGTGAAGGCGCTGGCGCTCGGCGCCTGCACGGTGGCCCTCGGGCGGCCGGTGCTGTGGGCACTCGCCGCAGCCGGCGAACAGGGCGTCAAGGACGCGCTCGAGCTGCTGCGCGCAGAGCTCGCTCGCGCGCTCGCCCTGTGTGGTTGCGCATCGTCACGCGATGTGCAGCGCGATCTGATTCACCGCGGCAGGATCCAGTTTGACGCTGCTTGAGGCAGTCGCAGCCGGTCTACTCGTCGCGAGCCTGCCTTTCTGGCTGCCGGCGGTAGTCGTGCGCCTGCGTATGACGATCTTCACCCGCATCAACGGCGCGGAAGGCATCGCGATCCCCGGCGAGCTGGTGAGTGCGGAGCGCTTCAAGTGGCTGTACTCGCATCCGGCTGCAGACGGGCGCAGCCGCGGCGCGGTGTTGTCCGATCTGTTCTGGTACTGGCTATCCCCGGGGCCCGAGATTCATCAAGAGCACCTCGAGCCCGGCGAGCGCTACGACGAGATCGCGGCCACCACTCGGCGGATGCTCGCCTTCCCGCGGCGCGCCGCCGAGGCACTCGCGCAGCGCTGCGTGGCGCGCGCGCTCTGCGAGCACGAGACACGGCGGGCGCAGCTCGTGCGGCTGCGCGATTTCGCCATGCCGATCTGGGCCGAGTTCTATTACGAAGTCGTGCTCGGCAAGCCGTGCCCGCCCCACGTTCGCCGCCTCATCGTCGACAACGCCAATGACGTCGTGACGGCCCTCAAGTGCTGCGGCCTCCGGCACATGCGCAAGCGCGCGCGCTTGACCGAATTCCTGATCGCAAGCATCGAGCGGGGCGAGCTGTCCCACGTGCTGCCGGCGCGCCTGTCGACCCGGGAGCAGGCGCTGTATCTGCAAGGCGTCTTCTTCAACACCGCGATCGTGCAGATGTCCGAAGCCACGGCGCACCTGCTGCTTGCGCTCGCGTCGCACCCGGAGATGCAGACCGCCGTCGCGCGCAAGGCGGACCACGGGCGCTATCTCGACCGCGTCATCCACGAGACGCTGCGGATCTATCCGCTGTTCGGGATCTCGCACCGCATCACCTCCAGCGAGATCGTGCTCGACGAGCGCACGACGATCGCCAGGGGTGCGGTGGTGTGCTTCAACCATCCGGACTACCACCGCGTCGGGTACGCGGAGCCGGAGCGATTCGATCCCGATCGGTGGCTCACGCTCTCGGCGCGCGAGGCGAACTACGTTCCCTTCGGCGTCAGCGCAAACCGGCCCTGTCCCGCCCAGGCGATCGCGCTCGTGACGCTGCGAGTGGTGGCGCGCGAGATGGTGCAGCGCTACTCGCTCTTCTCCCCGGTGTCCCACGTGCGCTCGCTGCCCAATCGCGGCCCTTGCCTGCTGGTGCAACGCGATCGCGAGCTGCACCCCAGCCTGCAGGCTCTGGTGGGTGCGTTCATGCGGGCTCGTGACCGATGGGAGGACGTGTACCGCAGTCTGGTCCAGCTCGTCCTCGGCTCCTACATGGTCTGGGACTCGAAGCGGCTGCGCTTGTGCACCCGCTATTTCGAGCAGGTCGACGCCGACTCCCGGGCCGCCGAGGCAACCTGTGCGTCGTGTGCCTGCCCTGTCAGCGGCCATGCGCCGCATCGCACGACGACTGCGACCGCAGACCAGCCGCGTGCTTTGATGAAAGGAATTTGCCGATGAGCTTGGCAACGGACGACGATTTGCTGCGCAATTGCGTGGCAGGCATGCAGCGCGGGCTCGAGCCTCAGGTGGAGCAGGCGCTGCGACAGCGAACCGAAGCCATCGACTGGCGCGCAGCGCCTGTGGCTGCTTCGCTGCTCGAGCTTCGTGAAACGCGATGGGAGGATGTCGTGCGCGGCCATCGCGCGCACCGGCATGCCTGGCATGACGAATTGGCCGAACGCGCCACGATCGCCGACTTCGCAGGCTTCCTGCTGGAGAACTGGGCGTTCCCCGCGTTCCTTCCGCTGCTCGTGCGCACGCGCACGGCGCAGGTCGTCGCGGCGGGCCGCGACGCGATCGATCGCAACATCGCGGATGAGCAGACCCCGGTGCCACACGCCAACCTGATGCGGCGCCTCGTCTTCGCGGTCAAGGCCAAGGCCGGCGCCGAGCCGCGGCTCATGACCCATCAGAGCCTGGTCGACCGCACGGTCGTGTTCTATTACGGCTACTACAACGACCCGTGGTATCTCGTCGGCGCGCTCTACGCGACCGAAGCCCTGGCGACGTATCGGGTGACGCGCATGGGTGCGGGGCTGCGACGTCTCGGCCTCGACCCCGCCGACCTGGAGTTCATCCGCATTCACTCGGCGTGTGACGAGGATCATGCGCGGGACTGGCGCGAGGACGTGATCGCCGCCACGGTCGCCGCACGGCCCGCTTTGCGCGCGCCCATCGCGCAGGGCGTGGCGGCCTGCCTCGAGACTTCTGCCGCCTATTTCGACGAACTGCTTGCGCGTGCGCAGAGCGCGCGTCGCGCGGGAGGTGCATCGTGATGCAGACCACCGCCGTGCACGCGACCGAAGACGCCGTCGCTGCGACGCTTATCCAGCTTATCGTGATCGTGCTGGCTGCACGCCTTGCGGGCACTGCAGCGCGCGCCGTGCGTCAGCCTCGAGCGGTCGGGGAGATCGTCGCCGGCCTTCTGCTCGGGCCGTCACTCCTGGGTGCATTCTTTCCGGAGGTCTCCCGCGCGGTCTTCAGCAGCGCGGCGGCACCGGCGATGCAGATCCTGAGCCAGATCGGCCTTATCCTGCTCATGTTCCAGATCGGCAGCGGGTTCGAGTTCGGGCTGCTTCGGAACGCCCGGAGCAAGAGGGCCGTTCTCTTGATCACGCTCGCAAGCATCGGTGCGCCGCTCGCAACTGGCCTGCTGGTGGGCTGGGTGACGGCCCCTTTCCTGGCCGATGGCCACGACGCCGTCCCCTATTGTCTGTTCGTCGCTGTCGCCTTCTCCATCACCGCGGTCCCCATCCTCGGCCGGATCCTTCGCGAATACGCCCTGACGAACAGCGAGACGGGAGTTGTCGCAATCTCGGCGGCGGCAGGCAACGACGTGGTCGGCTGGCTCCTGCTCGCCGGGGTCACCGCCTACGCGTCGTCCCGGCTCTCGCTCGCGGTCACCACCATGCAGATTGGCGGGCTCCTGCTCCTGTTCCTCGCGCTCGCGTTCATCGGACGCCCGCTCGTCGATCGGCTCGTCCGCATGTTCCCCATCCGAGATGGCGAGCTGCCGGGCACGCTGCTCGCCATCGTGCTCGCGTGCATCTTCGCCGCGGGGATCTGTACCCAGACGCTCGGTATCTTCATCATCTTCGGCGGATTCCTCTTGGGCCTGCTGTTCCACCGCCACAGCACGTTCGTCGAAACGTGGCGCCGCCAGGTTGGCCAGTTCGTGCTGGTGTTCTTCCTGCCGATCTTCTTCACCTACACCGGGCTGCGGACCAATGTCCTGGGACTCGACTCCGGGGCAAAGTGGGCCTGGTGTCTGGGCATCGTCCTGGCTGCCACCCTGGCCAAGATCGTGCCCGTCTACCTCGCTTCGCGCTTGGCGGGCGCCGAGCCGCGCGAGGCGAAGATCCTGGGCGTGTTGATGAACACGCGGGCGCTGATGGAGCTCATCGTCCTCAACATTGGCTTCAACCTGGGCTTCATTCCACAGGACATGTTCACGATGCTGGTCATCATGGCCGTAGCGACCACGGTCATGACCGGGCCGCTCTTGCAGGGCCTGCTCCGAACGACGCGGCACAGGCGCGAGGCGCTGGTCGATGCCTGAGCGATGAGTCGGCATGCACGACTGAGGAGACCCGACCGATGAGCGATTTCTACGGCACCGGCTCACGAACGCTGCAGGACAAGTTCGACACGCGCCGGCTCGCCGACAGGGAAACCAAGCTGATCATTCACAACGCGGTCACGGACGAGGACCGGGCCTTCATCGAGAGCCGCGACATGTTCCTTCTGGCAACGGTCGATCGGGAAGGTCGCCCGCAGTGTTCGTACAAGGGCGGGGCGCCCGGGTTCGTCAGGGTGGTCGACAGGCACACGATCGGATTTCCGTGCTACGACGGCAACGGCATGTTCCTGTCGATGGGCAACATCCTGGAAAACGGCAAGGTCGGTCTGTTGTTCATCGACTTCGAAGATCCTCGGCGCTTGAGGTTGAACGGCACGGCCACCCTGCATGAGGACGACGTCTTGCTGCCCCAATACCACGAAGCTCAATTCATCGTCAGGGTTCATGTCGAGAGCCTGTTCATCAATTGCGCCAGGTATGTACACCGATTCAAGAAACTCGAGAGCTCCCCGTTCGTGCCCTCGCCCACGTGCGACACACCCGTACCCGGCTGGAAGACACTGGCCGTCCTCCAGGACGTGTTGCCCGCTCACGATCTCGAAAAGGTAAGGCCAGAACGCCTGCGGCGAGGTTGAGCTAATAACACAGCTCGAGTCCTTGCCAGGCCGGGCGCAGTAGCGAGGGCTCTGTCAAGTTGCCGCCGGCTGTGATGCAATGCATCGATGAACATCCCTCGCTCGCCCTACAGCGGCTATCGGTTTCCGCCGGAGATCATCAGCTACTGCGTCTGGCTGTATTTTAGATTCTCCGTAAGCTATCGCGACATCGAGGAGGTGATGGCCGAGCGCGGCGTGATCGTGACCTACTAGACGATCCGCGCCTGGTGTTACAAATTCGGTAAGGACTACGCCAAACGCATTCGCGCTCGACGCGGACGGTTGGGCGACACATGGCATCTCGACGAGGTATACCTCAAGATCGACGGTCGCTTGCGATACTTATGGCGCGCCGTTGATCAAGATGGCAGCGTCCTCGATATCCTTGTGCAACCCGTGCTGTCCAACAATTCGATCGAGGACGGGATAGACTGTTGGCATGGATTCAGTGCCGCCACTACTGTCGTTTCTGCTCATGATCGCGTCGGGCTGGGTGCATCGCCATCAACTGATCGTCATCGAATTTCTGCAGGCCGAGAACCAGCTCCTGAAGAAACGGCTGCGTGGGAAGCGCATTCGGTTCACCGATGCAGAACGCGCTCTTCTGGGGCGGAAGGGCAGGGCGGTCGGGCGCAAGGCTTTGATGAAACTCGACACGATAGTGTGCCCGGATACGCTGTTTAGGTGGCATCGGCAGTTCGTGTCGCAGAAATGGAACTTCACGCATAGGCGCGGACCCGGCCGGCCAGGGATCATGCGGGAGATCTCGGAGTTGATCGTGCGCATGGCGCAGATCGCTCGCAACGTGATTGATTCGCAGGCGGGCGCACTGTACGCCAAGCGGTACTTGATCACTGATCGCGATACCAAGTACTCGGCACAATTTCGGCGGCTGATTCGGGACAACGGAACGAAGGTCATCCGCCTACCACCGAGGTCGCTGAATCTGAATGCCTACGCGGAGCGATTCGTACGCTTGATCAAAGACGAATGCCTAAATCGGATGATCTTCATCGGGTAGGCATCGTTACGCCGTGCTGTGGCCGAATACATCGATCATTACCACGCGGAACGCAATCACCAGGGTCTCGCAAACCGATTGATCCAGATGCCCGCGGCGGCGACGGCATGTCACGGCGCAATCCACCGCCGTGTGAGGCTCGGTGGAACGCTAAACTTCTACTGCCGCCAAGCGGCGTGAGCAGTGTCGATCGCATATTTGGATACTACGGGCTCGAGCTTGGCGCCGACGACTACGTCACAAAGCCTTTCTCGCCACGCGAGCTTCTTGAGCGGATTCGAACAGTGCTTCGCCAATGCAAAATCGACCTCGCTGGTCCGGTGCGCGACGGAACCCCGCGCGCCTATCGCTTCGCAGGGTGCGAGCTCTTGCGGACCTTTCGAGGCGCTCGCGGCTAGTCGCCTGCGCCGCGAGGACGGAACAGCTCAAGAGTTCGAACCGCTCGGGCATTAGAATAAGCGACATTCATACCGCCTCTAAAGGAGAGCATCTCATGACGGCACTCAAGAGGGTAACGCTAACGGTCAACGGTCGGACCCGCACAGTCAACGCGCTCGAGGACACCCCGCTGCTTTGGGTGTTGCGCGAAGAGCTGAAGCTGACCGGAACGAAATTCGGTTGCGGTGTAGGTCAGTGCGGCGCCTGCACCGTGCACATCGACGGCAGTCCGAACTATGCGTGCTTGAATCCGATAGGAACGATGCAGGGGCGAAGCGTTACGACCATAGAAGGACTTTCTCCGGACAGCAGCCATGCAATCCAAAAGGCGTGGATCGCCGAGCGCGTACCGCAGTGCGGCTATTGTCAGTCGGGGCAGATCATGCGCGCGGCAGGGCTGCTCAAGGAGAACCCTAAGCCGTCGAGGGAGGAGATTGTTACCTATATGCAAACGAACATCTGCCGATGCGGGACTTATGTCCGGATCGTTCGCGCAATCGAACGTGCCGCGCGGGAGGGTTGAGAGATGACACAGCCAGAATTCAGCACACTTACGCCCGAGTCGATCGCCAGGCGGCGTTTCATGGTGGGAGCCGCCGGGCTGACCTTTGGTGTGGCGATCGGGACGTGGCAGCCGATATGGGCGCAGGCCTTGGCAACGACCGGCGACGCGCCGACAGGCGCGAAGGGCACCGAGATGTCGCCATGGGTCACGATCTTCACAGACGGCACGATCAGCATCATGTCCCCCGCGGTGGAGATGGGGCAGGGGTCGCTGACTTCACTACCGCTCATCCTTGCCGAGGAGCTCGATGCCGATTGGGAGAAGGTGCGCATTGTTCCCGCGCCACCCAACGATGCCCTTTATGCCAATCCGGCGTTCGGGATGATGTATACCGCCGGGAGCACGGCGGTCCGGGAGTACTACACGTCGCTGCGGATGTTTGGCGCGCAGGTCCGGCGCGTCCTGCTGCAGGACGCGGCGAAACAGTGGAACGTGCAGATCGCGGAATTGACGACGGAGCCAAGCGTCGTCGTGCACAAGCCGACGGGGCGACGCCTGTCTTACGGAGACATCGCGGCGAGAGCAGAGATTCCGGCGCAGGCTCCGGAGATCAAGCCGGAGGACTTGAAGAAGCCGGCAGAGTTTCGGTTGATCGGCCGGGACGTCATGCGAGTCGAGCTTCCGCAGAAGGTCAACGGTACGGCTCAGTACAGCATCGATGTGCAGGTGCCCGGCATGGTCTACGCCGCTTTGCTGCGCGCGCCTGTGGAAGGCAGCCGGCCCGAAAAGGTGATCGACCACGATGCGAGGAGCGTCCCCGGCGTCCTGAAGATTGTGTCCTTGCCCTATGGCGTCGGCGTCGTTGCCACGACGCCCTTTGCGGCGTTCAAGGCGAAGAATGCGTTGAAAGTCACGTGGAGCAAGGAGGGCAAGGCGTGGGGCTTTGATAGTGAGAAACAGAAGGCCGCGTTTTCGGCCGCAGCGCGAGACATCGCGAAGAAAGGCGCGCTATGGGAATCGGTGGGTGACGCCGCCGAGGGGCTGAAGAGTGCGACGACGGTGCTCGAAGCGGAGTACAGCACCGATTTCGCCTACCACGCGCAGATGGAGCCGCTCAACTCCGTGGCTTCGGTGGCCGCTGACGGAGGGTCGGCGGAAATCTGGTGCGGCACTCAAGGACAGACAATGGCGGTGGCCGCGGCGGCCAAGGCTCTTCAGATTTCACCCGACCGGATCAAGCTGCACAGCATGCTGCTCGGTGGTGGCTTCGGACGCAGAGGTCATCGTGACGAGGAATTCCTGGTCGATTCCGTATTGCTGTCGAAAGCTGTCAAGAAACCGGTCAAGGTCATCTGGACACGCGAAGACGATGTTCACAACGGCCGCTTCCGACCGATGAACGTCGACTATCTGCGAGCGGGTCTTGATTCCAGCGGGCGACTCGTGGCCTGGCATCATCGTGTGGCGTCCGACATCGTGACGGCGTTTCAGGATCCGGTTCGCTTCGAGAAATCGGGTCGCAGGGACTTCATCGGGATGGGAGGTGCGCAGCTCAAGACCTACGACATCCCCAACCGGTTGAGCGAAGAGATCCCGCAGGATACCGGCGCACGTACCTCCGCGTTGCGCGCCATCGGCTTCGGTCCGAACAAGTATGCGATCGAGGGCTTCATCGACGAAGTGGCGGCCAAGATTGGGAAGGACCCGATCGCATTTCGGCTCGAGTTGCTGAAGGGCAGCCCGCGTGCCCGAAAGGTGGTCGAGACCGTCGCTCGCATGGCGGAGTGGGGGACGAAGCGTGAGGGCAAGGCGGTTGGCGTTTCCTACGTTGATTACGACGGTAGCCAAGTGGCGACCGTTGCTGAGATCTCGGTGAACCGCGAGTCCGGTGAAATCACGGTGCACCGTATCTGGACCGCCATCGATCCCGGGCTGGCTGTTCAGCCGGACAACGTTGCAGCGCAGACCGAAGGCTCGCTCATCTATGGCCTTGGCCTTGCTCTTTCTGAGCGCATCACAATGGTCGACGGTGTGGTCCAGCAATCGAATTTCTACGACTACCGGGTGATGCGGATGCTCGATATTCCGGAACTCCACGTGGAGGTCATTTCGACGGACAACCATCCGACCGGAGCAGGCCAAATGGCGACACCGCTTGTGGCACCGGCGATTGCCAACGCCTTTGCATCGCTCACCGGCGTCAGGATCCGGCAGCTTCCGATGTCGTCCGACCGGGTTCTGGCTGCGCTCAAAGGGTCGAGTCAGAAGTCATGACTGTGATCCGCAAAAACTGGATCAGACGTATCGCTTGCCTGAGTTACGGGAACGCACGCTGCTCCTGTGGGCGACCACCCGCGGGTACCAAATCAAAAAGCTGGGTCTATTAGTTCGGCATATCTAGCTGGTACAGGGGCGCTAACTCGACATGGCGTCAGTGCTTCTGGTTCGGCCCCACCAGTTCGTCGAGGCGCGACAGGAACAGTTTGAGAATCGGCGAGGTGTTTGCTTTGCTATAGCCGACCGGGACATCGATCGTCGGCGCCTCGCCTTCGAGCGGACGGTTAACCACCGACGCCGGCAGCAGGTTCTTGGCATAGGCGGGCATCAGCGCCAGCCCGCGCATGGAGGCGACCAGGGACATAGCCATCGCCATGTTGTCCACACCTCGGCGAGGTCCGGCGAATAGTCGCTGGAAATCGTGACCTGGATGTTCTTCAGCTCGTCGCGCAGCACATGCATGGCCCGCGGCAGCCAGTTCATCTCGTGCCCCGTTTGGAAGCCGATGGCGAACGTCTTCTTTGCCGGTTGCGCCGCCCTGCGTGCCGCTTCCACCGCAGCTTCGACCTGCATCAGCGCCAGACGGGCGTGGTCGAGAAAGGCCTTGCCCGCAGCGGTCAACTCGACGCCCTGAACGCTGCGCGACAGCAGCTCGGCCCCGACCTGGTACTCCAGATCGCGAATCTGCCGGCTCAGCGAGGGCTGGGAGGTGTGGAGCCCGTGCTCCGCCGCAGTCGTGAGGCTGCCTTCCTCGACCACGGCCACGAAATAACGTAGGTGCCTCAACTCCATAGCCGTTGCATGCCTGAAAGGTATGCACTCAGCTTACAAAGTCTTTTTCAAGACCGCAATGCGAGCCTAGATTGGCTGCATGGAAGTACGCCCGTTAATCGATAAACCTTGTTGCCAGACGTGTCATACGCATCACTCGTTCACCAGGAGTAGCACAATGAACAAGCCGGTCGTTTTGATCACAGGAGCCCTCACAGGCATCGGTCGCGCTGCCGCTCTGGCCTTTGCGAAGGACGGTGCCCGCCTCATCGTTTCCGGGCGCCGGGAAGCGGAAGGCAAGGCTCTCGAAGTCGAGCTGCGGCGCTTGGGTGCCGAAGCCGCGTTCATCCGGGCCGACGTTCGCCGCGACGACGAGGTCGGCAACCTGGTGGACAAGACCGTCGCACGGTTTGGTCGTCTCGATGTCGCGGTGAACAACGCCGGTACCGAAGGCCAGGTTGGCCCAATCACGGACCAGACGGCGGAAAGCGTGGCCGCGACGTTCGACACGAATGTACTCGGCGTGATCCTGAGCATGAAGCACGAAGTGCGCGTCATGCAGGGACAGGGCAGCGGCAGCATCATCAACATCTCCTCGACTTACGGGCACGAGGGTGCGGCGGGGGCTTCCGTCTATGTCGGGAGCAAGCACGCCGTCGAAGGCATCACCAAGTCGGTGGCGCTCGAGATAGCCAAGTCGGGAATTCGGGTGAACGCCGTGGCACCCGGTCCTACGGATACCGGCATGTTGACCCGTTTCACGGGGACGTCGGAGAACAAGGCGGCGCTGGTGGCGGGTGTTCCGATGGGTCGACTCGGCCTCTCGGAGGAGCTTGCCAACGCGATCGTCTTCATCGCGTCGAACGAAGCTTCATTCATCACCGGCCACGTCCTCAACGTCGACGGCGGTATGACCGCTAACTGATCCCGCCCGGGCGCCGCCCGCTTTTCGACACCTTCGCATGTCCTCCTTACGCCACCGTCAAAGGAAATTTCTATGAACCAGCACAACCACCAGACCGCGCCAACACAATTCGTCGAAGTCAACGGAATCCGCTTCGCCTATCGCCGATTTGGCAAGGCCGGCGGCGTGCCTATCGTCTTCAACTTGTCGAGCACTGGGACGTGATCGAAGACGAGGCTTCGCGTACGGAGTCAAAGAGCGGTCGTCCCATGTTCGGCGCCGACTTCAGTGAGTGAGCGACGATGCAACCAATGCCGGCCAGCCTCGTCCCACAAAGCTCACACTGATTCATGTAAACGGCCCAGGAACAACTACCGCCATGGAAACCAAATCAATCAAGCTGCCAGGACCCAACCACTCGATTACGATCGAGCCGAATCCGGCGCGGGTCACCGTGTCGGTCGCGGGCCGCGTCATCGCGGATACCCGAAATGCACTTACGTTGAGAGAGGCTGGTTACGCTGCGGTCCAGTACATCCCGCAAAAGGATGTCGACATGACGCTGCTGAAACGAACGGGCCATCACACCTATTGCCCCTGCAAGGGCGACTGGGCTTACTACAGCATTCCGCTTGGCGGCGACCGATCCGTGAATGCGGTGTGGACCTACGACGCACCGTATGCAGCCGTCGCCGCGATCAAGGATCACGTCGCTTTCTATCCAGATCGTGTCGATGCGATCAAAGAGTGAGCTCAAATTATGAAACTCACGAGCAATACGATTTTGATCACCGGCGGCGCCAGCGGCATCGGTTACGAACTCACCAGACAGCTCACGGCACTTGGCAACACGATTCTTATCACGGGCCGCGATCAAGCTAAGTTGAACCGTGCGAAAGCGGCCTTTCCAAACATTCACACCTTTCAAAGCGACGTTTCTGATCCGAAAGCGATCGCCACTCTTTACAAAGAGATCACCAAACAATCTCCTGAGCTCAACATCTTGATCAACAACGCCGGCATCATGCGTAAGATCAATGTTCACGACAAAGCTGGAAGCCTCGAAGACATCACTCGAGAGATTGAAATCAATTTGAGCGGGCCGATTCGCATGGTGAAACAATTCTTGCCGCATTTGAAAACAAAATCAGAGGCGGCAATCATTAACGTTTCGTCGAGTTTGGCATTTGTTCCATTGCCCATTTCACCGGTTTATTGCGCCACCAAGGCCGGTCTGCATTCGTTCACCGAGTCTCTTCGTGTGCAACTGAAAAACACCAAAGTGAAGGTATTTGAGTTAGCACCGCCGGCGACACAAACCGAACTCTTGGGTGACTTTAATTCTGAAGACATGAAAGGCGCTTCTATCATGAAGGTGGAAGACATGGTTAAAGTCGCCGTCAAAGGAATGCAAACCAATCGATTTGAAATTCGTCCGGGTCAGGCGAATCAGCTCAAAATGATGAATCGCTTGGCGCCTGGATTTATTTTGAAACAAATGAGCCGATCGGTCGATCGTATGCTCAGAACACAGAATTAATGGAGCAAAAAGAAGAGAGCAACGCTCGATAAAGAAAAGAAACTAAACGACAAAGTAGCAATTGTGATCTGGTGGATTCGCTCCCTAAATTGAAAGTGAATAACTAAATCCT
>DATMNH010000127.1:0-41904 GCA_035568975.1 Casimicrobiaceae bacterium | reverse complement strand
CATCTGGCTACCTCACGCGCGAGAGCGGGGAGCGTCGGCCGCCCGCTCTATCGTCGCAATCTGCTTCAGCTAGCTATCAACCTGCGCAGCCTTCTTTGGAGTCGATCATGCCGTATCAGCACATCAAGGTTCCGACAGAGGGTGACAAAATCACCGTCAACGCGGATTTCTCGCTCAATGTTTCCGACCAGCCGATCATTCCGTACATCGAAGGCGATGGCACCGGCGTCGACATCACGCCGGTGATGATCAAGGTCGTCGACGCGGCGGTGGCGAAGGCATATGGCGGCAAGCGCCAGATCCACTGGATGGAAATCTACGCCGGCGAGAAGTCGACCAAGGTTTACGGCCCCGACGTGTGGCTGCCCGAGGAGACGATGGCGATCCTCAAGGACTACGTGGTGTCGATCAAGGGCCCGCTGACCACGCCGGTCGGAGGCGGCATACGCTCGCTCAACGTCGCGCTGCGGCAGGAGCTCGATCTCTACGTCTGCTTGCGGCCGGTGCAGTACTTCAATGGCGTCCCCAGCCCGGTGAAGGCGCCGGAAAAAGTGAACATGGTGATTTTTCGCGAGAACTCGGAGGACATCTACGCCGGCATCGAATGGGCCGCGGAATCCGCCGGGGCGAAGAAGCTTATCGACTTCCTGATCAACGACATGGGCGTCAAGAAGATACGGTTTCCCGCGACCTCGGGCATCGGCATCAAGCCGGTGTCGCGCGAAGGTACCGAGCGGCTGGTGCGCAAGGCGATCCAATACACGATAGCCCACGACCGCAAGTCGATGACGCTGGTGCACAAGGGCAACATCATGAAGTTCACCGAGGGCGGCTTCCGCGACTGGGGATATGCCCTGGCGCAAAAGGAGTTCGGCGCGCGGCCGATCGACGGCGGCCCGTGGTGCAAGTTCAAGAACCCGAAGACCGGCCGCGACATCATCGTTAAGGACGTCATCGCCGACGCCTTCCTGCAGCAGATCATCCTGCGGCCGGAGGAGTACGACGTGATCGCCACCTTGAATCTCAACGGCGACTACATCTCCGACGCACTGGCGGCACAGGTGGGTGGAATCGGCATCGCTCCGGGCGCCAATATGTCGGACACGGTGGCGATGTTCGAGGCGACTCACGGGACCGCGCCCAAGTACGCCGGCAAGGACTACGTCAATCCGGGCTCGGAAATACTTTCCGCGGAAATGATGCTCGTGCACATGGGCTGGAAGGAAGCCGCCGCGCTGATCGTCAAAAGCCTGGAAAAGGCGATCGCAGACAAGGTTGTAACCTACGATTTTGCGCGGCTGATGCCCGGTTCGACGCAGGTGTCATCCTCAGGCTTCGGCCAGGCGATGATCCAAAGGATGTGACGGCAGTGTCGGGCGCGATGGCGCTGCCGGGCAAGCGGATGGGCGCCGAATCCAATTTCCGACCGGATTCGTAAGACACTGCCGGCCCCGGCACGCGCCGGGGCAACAATTCAAAGATCGACGTCCGCCGCACTCGCGGCTTTGGCCCGGATTTGAACCAGTCGGCCTTTCCGGTTGCCCAAAGTCATTCTCGCCGGCACGCCCGCTCGCTTTGCCTGTCGCCGCTGGCGTTGTCGGGCGGAAACGACGCTTTTGCAACAGTCAGCCGCGAAATTCGCGTATCGCACTGCGCAAACCGTCTTCGCTCTTGAAAAATCTGTTGCTATCATCAACCATTAGCATATCGAACGGCAGGGTCTCCTGGGCGGCAATGGCCAAACACGAACAGGAAGGCAATGTTCTCGAAGTACAGAAGACCAGGCTTAAACCCCCGCCTCTGTACAAGGTCATTTTGTTGAACGACGATTACACACCGATGGACTTTGTGGTCGTCGTGTTGCAGACTGTGTTTGCGATGAGCCGGGAGAAGGCGACACAGGTCATGTTGCAGATTCACCGTGAAGGCATGGGAGTGTGCGGAACGTATACTCGCGAAGTTGCCGCGTCAAAAGTAGATCAGGTGCTGGGTATCGCACGCAGACATCAGCATCCGCTTCAGTGCACCATGGAGGAGACTTGAACGTTAATCCATCGTTGGCGCGGGCAAACCGCCATCGCGGCGATGAGATCGGGACCGAACTATGATTGCGCAGGAACTGGAAGTTTCCCTCCACATGGCTTTTGTCGAAGCTCGGCAAAAGCAGCACGAGTTCATCACCGTCGAGCACCTCCTGCTCGCGATGCTCGACAACCCGTCGGCAGCCGAGGTGCTGAAAGCCTGCGGCGTCGATCTGGACGAGCTGCGCGGCGTGCTGACCGACTTCATCAATGAGCACACGCCCCGGCTGTCGCCGCATTCGGACGCGGACACCCAGCCCACGCAGGGATTCCAGCGGGTCATCCAGCGCGCGATCTTGCACGTCCAATCGTCCGGCAAGAAGGAAGTCACCGGAGCCAACGTGCTGGTCGCCATTTTCGGCGAAAAGGAGTCGCACGCCGTCTATTTCCTGAACCAGCGCGGCGTCACGCGCCTGGATGTCGTCAACTACATCGCCCACGGCATCACCAAGCACGCGCAGCAGAAGGCGGACAAGGCCGAGTCCTCGAAAGAAGAAAGCGACGGCGACGCGCAGCCCGCCGGCGCGCTCGACGCCTACACCATCGACCTCAACCACCTGGCCAAGATGGGTAAGATCGATCCGCTCATCGGCCGCGAGCACGAGCTCGAAAGGGTTATTCAGGTGCTCTGCCGCCGGCGCAAGAACAACCCGCTGCTCGTCGGTGAGGCGGGCGTCGGCAAGACCGCGATTGCCGAAGGGCTCGCGCGCCGGATCAACGAGGGCAACATTCCTGAGCTGCTGAAGGACTACGTCGTCTATTGCCTGGACATGGGCACGCTGCTCGCCGGGACCAAATACCGCGGCGACTTCGAGCAGCGCCTAAAAGCGGTGTTGAAGCAGCTCACCGAGAATCCGAAGTCGATCCTGTTCATCGACGAGATTCACACCATCATCGGCGCCGGCGCGGCATCCGGGGGGACGCTGGACGCATCCAACCTGCTCAAACCGGCATTGTCCACCGGAGCGCTGAAGTGCATCGGCGCGACGACCTACAACGAATACCGCGTGATCTTCGAGAAGGACCACGCGCTGTCACGGCGGTTCCAGAAGATCGACGTGCCGGAGCCGTCGATTGCCGAGACCATCGAGATCCTCAAGGGCCTGAAGTCACGCTTCGAGCAGCACCACGGCGTGAAGTACGCGCCCGCGGCGCTGACCACCGCGGCGGAGCTGGCCGCGCGCTTCATCAACGACCGGCATCTGCCCGACAAGGCCATCGACGTCATCGACGAGGCCGGTGCGGCGCAGAAGATCCTGCCCAAGTCGAAGCAGAAAAAGGTCATCAGCAAGACCGAAATCGAGGAGATCGTAGCCAAGATCGCGCGCATCCCGGCCAAGAGCGTTTCGTCGGACGACCGCAATGCGCTGAAGACGCTCGACCGCGACCTCAAGAACGTCGTGTTCGGCCAGAATCAGGCGATCGATGCGCTGGTCGCGGCGATACGCATGGCGCGCTCGGGGCTGGGTAACCCGCGCAAGCCGATCGGCAATTTCCTCTTCTCCGGCCCGACCGGCGTGGGCAAGACCGAGGTCGCGCGCCAGCTCGCGTATTGTCTCGGCGTGGAGTTGCTGCGCTTCGACATGTCCGAGTACATGGAACGGCACGCGGTGTCGCGTCTGATCGGCGCGCCGCCCGGCTACATAGGCTTCGACCAGGGCGGACAGCTCACCGAGCAGATCACCAAGCACCCGTACAGCGTGCTCTTGCTCGACGAGATCGAAAAGGCGCATCCGGACATCTTCAATATTCTGCTGCAGGTGATGGATCACGGTACGCTGACCGATAACAACGGCCGCAAGGCGGACTTCCGCAATGTGATCATCGTCATGACTACTAACGCGGGCGCCGACATGCTGTCCAAGAACTCGATCGGGTTCACGCAAAACAAGCAGGCTGGCGACGAATTCGAGTCGATCAAACGCATGTTCACGCCGGAGTTCCGCAACCGCCTGGACGCGACGATTTCGTTCGCCTCGCTCGACCACGACGTGATCCTGCGCGTGGTCGACAAGTTCCTGCTCGAGCTGGAGAGCCAGCTGCACGAGAAGAAGGTCGAGCCTTCGTTCACGATGAAGCTGAAGGAGTTCCTGGCCAAGAAGGGCTTCGACCCGCAGATGGGCGCGCGGCCGATGTCGCGGCTGATTCAGGACACCATCCGCAAAGCGCTTGCCGACGAGCTCTTGTTCGGCCGGCTCACCGGCGGCGGCAAGGTGACCATCGACATCGGCAGCGACGATAAGATCAGGCTCGACTTCGACGAAACCAAAGAGGTCGAGCCGGTCGCGTAGCTGGCGCTGCGCCGGAGATTGTCGTGTTTCGCGGGGGCCGAATTGGCCCCCGTTTTCATATCTGCGGCGACGACGATAGTTTTTGTGGAAGGTGTCCCGTTTCGGGAATCCTCAGTAATATTCGAACTCGAATGCACGGCGCGATAACATTCCAGCTCTTGCGTTGCGCGGTGGCGATCGCGGCGCTTGGCGCGCTGATTAGCCCTGCCGCTGCCGCAGACGTCGGAACGTACGCGAACCTGGGCCGCGACATCGCGGCCAATTGCGCCAACTGCCACGGCACCGACGGCAGGAGCCGTGGCGCGACTCCCAGTCTCGCGGGACAGGACGCCGCGGTGATCGTGCAGCGCATGAAGGAGTTTCGCGATGGCCGCCGCGCGGCCACCGTCATGCAGCAGCTCGCCAAGGGTTACACCGACGCCCAGATCGAGGCGGCCGCTGCGTACTTGGCGGCGCAGGCAAAGCAATGAACGGCCGCGATCGGGCCGCAAACGGCCGTGTGCGCACCCGCCGCGAGTTTCTGAAAGCTGCATCCGCGTCGTTCGCGGCGGCGGCCGTGGGCACTCATTCGAAGGAGGTTCACGCCGCGGCGCCGAGGGTCGTGGTGGTAGGCGCGGGATACGGCGGTGCGACGGCGGCCAAATACATCCGGAAATGGAGTGGTGGCCGGATCGAAGTCACCATCGTCGAGCGCGAGGCGGCCTTCATCTCGTGCCCGATGTCCAATCTCGTCATCGGAGGCAGCCGCCAACTTGCCGATCTCACGGTGCCATTCGACGGGCTTGCCAAGTGGGGCGTCCGCATCGTTCGCGATGAGGCGCTCGACATCGATCCTGCCGTGCGCAGCGTCAAGCTCGGTCGAGGCGAGACGCTTGGCTATGACCGGCTGATACTTTCACCCGGCGTCGACTTCATCTACGACGAAATCCCGTCGCTGGCCAGTCCGGAAGCGCAGGCGCGGGTACTTCATGCGTGGAAGGCGGGGCCACAAACGGTCGCGTTGCGCGCGCAGCTCGAGGCGATGTCCGACGGCGGCATATTCGCGATCCATGTTCCGAAAGCGCCATTTCGATGCCCGCCGGCGCCTTACGAGCGTGCCTGCCAGGTCGCCCATTATTTTTCGACGCGGAAGAAAAAATCCAAGATCATCGTTCTCGACGCCAACGAAGACATCCAGGCGAAAAAGGCGTTCTTCGCGGGAGCTTGGGAATCTCTTTATAAAGGGTATATCGATTACCGTCCGAACAGCACGCTGCTCGACGTGGATCTTGCGACGCGGACCCTCAAGCTCGACTTTGAAAATGTCGCAGCCGATGTGATCAACGTCGTTCCGCCTCAACGTGCCGGCGCCATCGCGCGGCGGCTCGGAATGGCAAACGCCAACGACCGGTTTTGCCAGGTCGATTTCCTGACCTACGAGTCGACGGCGCAGCGCGGAGTCCATGTGCTTGGCGATGCGATCCAGGTCGCCCCTCTGATGCCCAAGTCCGGCCACATGGCGAACCAGCACGCAAAAGTCTGCGCGGCGGCGGTCGTGGCACTGCTGGCGGGCGAAGAAGTCAACCCGGCGCCGGTTATTGCCAATACCTGCTACAGCTATGTCGACGATAAGCAGGTGGGACACGTCACATCGGTCCACGCTTATGACCGCACACAGAAGACCATGCTCGTGGTTCCGGGCAGCGGTGGCTTATCGCTGACAGCCAGCGAAGGCGAGGGCATTTTCGCGGAGGCGTGGGCGCGCAACATCTGGGCGGACATGCTCATGTAGGTGCGATTTATTTCGCCAGTGACTCCATTGAGCGTCGCGGCGAAATGAATTCCGCCCGCCAAGAGGGCGCCCCCATTCGCACGCCTAGGCGATTGTCGCGAATCTGCGACATTCCGCGACGGTGTTCGCGGAATCGCTTTCCAGAAAAGCAGTGCGCCGAATCTGAACTGCACAAGTCACAGCCACGCGAGAAGTATTAATAATCAATCTGATAGCGGCAACGCATACCGCACGTACGCCTTATTCTCATGCGCCGCAACAACAAATGTTCGATAAATCAAGGTGCAGATTCCACCCATTGGAATCGAATTTTAAGTGCATGATTCGTAGAATAAATTTATACGCTGCAGTGCATCAAATCCTATTGTCACGCCCCGTTTACTTTGTTAACGTCTCGCTAGACACACACGGGCGCTCCCAAGGGGCGGCCGTGCAGGGCTTGGGCAAGAACATCTATCCCCATCCACGCCCGCCTGACCGGTCGAACGATCTTCGCCGGTCCGTGCAGCGAAATGTCCGCGCAAACGTGCGCGAGTGTTTCGCAAACCGGGTCGCCGTGCGCGCGATTTTTTCGGGCGAGGCGTCCCAGACCAGGTGCCGGTTCGAGTCCAAGGACGCGAGCTCGGTTTGGCCATGCTGATGATGGGAGCAATGATGAACTACGATCTCGAAGCGGCAAGACTGAAAAAGGACTGGGCGGAGAATTCCCGCTGGAAGGGCATCAAGCGTGGCTACGCGGCCGAGGAGGTCGTACGCCTGCGCGGCTCGGTGCACATCGAGCACACGCTTGCCCGCCGTGGCGCGGAGAAGCTCTGGAAGCTGGTCAACGAAGAGTCTTTTGTGAGCACGCTCGGCGCGATGACCGGCAACCAGGCGATGCAGCAGGTGAAGGCGGGCCTCAAGGCGATCTATCTTTCCGGATGGCAGGTGGCCGCGGACGCCAACGTCGCCGGAGAAATGTATCCCGACCAGTCGCTGTATCCGGTCAATTCGGTGCCCGCGGTGGTGCGCCGGATCAACAGCACGTTCATGCGCGCGGATCAGATTCAGCACATGGAGGGCAGGAACGACATCGACTTCTTCGCACCGATCGTCGCCGACGCCGAGGCGGGATTCGGCGGAGTGTTGAACGCCTTCGAGTTGATGAAGGCCATGATCGATGCCGGCGCGGCAGGCGTCCACTTCGAGGATCAGCTTGCCTCAGTGAAAAAGTGCGGGCACATGGGTGGCAAGGTGCTGGTGCCGACGCGCGAGGCGGTCGAGAAGCTGGTCGCCGCGCGGCTCGCTGCCGACTGCATGGGGGTTCCAACCGTCATTCTCGCGCGCACCGACGCCGAGGCCGCGGATCTGGTGACGTCGGACATCGACGACAACGACAAGCCGTTCTTTACCGGCGAGCGTACGGTCGAGGGATTCTATAAAACGCGCAACGGGCTCGATCAAGCGGTGTCGCGCGGGCTCGCCTACGCGCCCTACGCCGATCTACTCTGGTGCGAGACCGGCAAGCCGGACCTCGACTTCGCCAAGGCATTCGCCGACGGGATCCACGCGCAATTCCCGGACAAGATGCTGGCGTACAACTGCTCGCCATCGTTCAACTGGAAAAAGAACCTCGATGATGCGACCGTAGCCCGCTTCCAGCGCGAGCTGGGCGCGATGGGCTATAAATTCCAGTTCATCACCCTGGCCGGGTTCCACAGTCTGAACTACAGCATGTTCCATCTGGCGCACGGCTACGCTCGCAGTCAGATGACCGCATTCGTCGAGCTGCAGGAAGCGGAGTTCGCGGCGGTTGCCAAGGGATTCACCGCGATCAAGCACCAGCGCGAGGTGGGGACCAGCTACTTCGACGCGGTGACCCAGACCATCCAGGGAGCAGGGTCCTCGACCACCGCGCTCAAGGGATCGACCGAAGACGAGCAGTTCTTCGACAAGCCGAAGGCGGAGCTCTCGGTCGCCAACGCATAAGAAAACATAAGGCTTGCTCGGCGCACGACCGGCCGCGCCGCCCCATCGGGCGTCGCGGCCGTTTTGTTCGGCCGGACCCACTACGGCACCGGTGCGATTTATAGTGCGGCATGAACGAAGCGACGCAGCGGCTGTTCTTCGCGCTCTGGCCCGACGCAGCCACTTCCGACGCACTCGCTACGCTGGCGCGACAGGTCGCGGCCGAGTCCGGTGGCCGCCCGACGGCTCCCGGCAACGGCCACCTGACGCTTGCGTTTCTCGGCGACCAGCCGCGCCGCATCGCGCGCGAATTGAGTGCGGCCGCGGCGCGGATTTCGGCGCCATCGTTCGATCTCGTGCTCGACAGTGTGGACTCCTGGCGCAAGAACGCCATCGCCTGGGCAGGCGTGCAAAGCGTGCCCTTGCCGCTGGTGGAGTTGCAGCAGAAGATCGCCCGATCGCTGCTGGTGAGCGGTCTGGAGCCGGAGGAGCGGCCCTTTGCCGTTCACGTCACTTTGGCGCGCCGTATCACGGTTGCCGTGAGGCGTCCGCTTGCGCCGCCTCTGGTATGGCGCGTCAGCGCATTTGCCCTTGTCGCGTCGGAGCTGGACACCGCGGGCGCGCGCTATCGAGTGTTGTCGAGCTGGCCGCTGATCGCGAACGCTTAGTACCGGTTCGTTTGGCTGTTCCTCGAACCTTCGCCCTTCGGGCTAGTTTTCGCGGCGATGACGAATTTGAGGATTGCCGTCAGCCGCGCGCGACCGGCCGCGCGGGTGCCGCGATCCATTCGCTCCACGAGCCCGGATACAGACGCGATCCCGGCAGGCCGGCAATGGCCATTGCCAGCACGTTGTGACAGGCAGTCACCCCCGAGCCGCATTGATGGACCACCGACTCGGGTGCCGATTCGTCCAACAGCGTCTCAAACTCAGCGCGAAGCTGCGGCGCGGGCTTGAAGGTGCCTTGCTCCGTGAGGTTCACGTCGTAGGGACGGTTGACCGCGCCCGGAATGTGTCCGGCCACCGGATCGATCGGCTCGATGTCCCCTCGGTACCGCTCGGGCGCGCGCGCATCGATCACGGTGAGTGCGTCGTCGTGGAGATGTTCCATGATCTCACCTGCGGACGCGGTAGGCGTCGGCGGCCTGGCAATGAATGTCGCGGGCTGCACCTGCGGTTCCTCAGCGGTCAGCAATCGACCCTCCGCGATCCACCGGTCGAGTCCACCATCGAGCACGGCTGCCGCCGGATGGCCAAGCCATTGCAGCAACCACCACAATCGCGCTGCCCACATGCCCTTGTTCTGATCGTAAGCGATGACTTGCTTGGAATCGTCGATGCCCGCGCGGCTGAATGTCGCGACGATGTCGGCGATTCGCGGCAGCGGATGCCGCCCGTTGACGCCGGTCTTGGCCCCCGACAGGTCGCGATCCATATGCATGAACTGTGCGCCCGCGATATGCGCCGCGCGATAAGCCCGCTCGCCGGCATCGACGTCCGGGAGTTGATGGCGGCAATCGACGATGACCCACGTCGGGTCGGGAAGACGCGCCGCAAGCTCCGCCGCCGATATCAGCGTTGTGTATCTCGCGTCCTTCATGGCGTCTTTGCCGTTATTGGGCGCAACCGCTGCGCGACGCCCGACAAGCGCGCAACGCTGCGGCCGTGCGAGCGCACGGGACCCATCAAAACAGCGTGCCGCTAATCGGCCACACCTCGAGAGGTCCGAGGTTCAGCGGCTGCAAGCTGGTTTCGAGGTTCTTGCGGTCGCCGACGGCTATCACCACCATGGCCCCCGGATCGAGATAGCGTCGCGCGAGCGCTTCCAGGGCCGGCGCTCTGACTGCGTTGAACTCGGCCGGCAGTTTGCGGTAGTAGTCGGGCGGTAAGCCATACGCGAACAAGTCGCCGAACGAGCCCACGGTCGCTTCGTTGGTCTCGAACAATCCGGGCAGCGACTGCGTGAGCGACCCACGGGCGCGCTTCAATTCGTCCGCGGCAAGCGGCGCCGCCGTCACGCGCTTCAATTCCGAAAACACTTCCTTGACCGCCGGCGCGGAGACGTCGCTGCGCACCGCGGTGCGGATCAAGAACGGCGATGGCATGCGCCCGTAACTGAAGCGCGATCCCACGCCGTAGGTGTAGCCCTTGTCTTCGCGCAAGTCGAGGTTCAGACGGCTGGTGAACGCGCCGCCGAACGCTTCGTTCAACACCTGCAATGCGGCAAAGTCGGGGGTCGTGCGTACGGTGCCGATGCGGCCGATGCGAAGCTCGGTTTGGGGCGCGTCAGGTCTGTCGACGATGATCACCCGCGCGGTCGACGTCACCGCTTTCGTTGGCGGCGCATTCGCGGTCGCCGCGCTCGCCGGTTGCCAGCCTCCCCATTGCCGCTCGACCAGGGCTTTGAGGCTGGCAGCGTCGATGGCGCCGACCACGATCAGTGCCGCCTTGTCCGGCCGAAAGTGCCGTTGCCAGAGCGAGCGCAGGTCCGCTTCGCCGATCCGCTTCACCGACGCCTCGGTGCCGACCGCAGAGCTTCCATACGGGTGCGCGGGCCCATACAGGGCACGAGCCAGCGCCACGTCGGCGAGCGCGCCGCCGTTTTCGCGCGCTTCGGCGATGCTGCTCAGGCGCGCCTTGCGCTGTCGCTCGATTTCGTCGGCGGGGAAGGCCGGATGTTGCGCCATGTCGGCGAGCAAGGCGAGCGCTTCCGGGAAGTTGCGCGCCAACGCATCGATCTCGAGGGAAGTGGTGTCGCGATGGGTAAGCGAAGCGTAGCCCGCGCCAAGCCGTTCCAGCTCGTCGGAAAGTTGTTGCGAGGAACGCGACTGGGTGCCCTCTTCGAGCATCGCAGCGGTGAAATCGGAAACGCCGGGCAGCGACGGATCTCCGGCGGCCAGTCCTGCATCGACGACCAGCTGCGCGCTGACTATGGGCAGATTCGGGCGCTCCAGATAGAGCACCCTGAGACCGTTCGCCAGCGCGAATGAGCGGGGCTCCGGCAGCGTGGGAACGCGTGCGGGGCCTGCCTTTGGCGTCGCATTGCGCCAGCGCTCATCGGCGTTGATGGCTTCGGTGCCCGGGTTGCGTGCAATCTCGGGCGCCGGCGGATCCGGATCCAGCTTCTTGTCGCCGCGAACCGCCAGCGCGACCACGCGAGCATCCTTGCGCAGGGAGTCCCGCACGATGCGCTGAACGTCGTCTGGCGTTACGCGCGCATAGCGCTCGATGTCCTTGGGCAGGTATCCCGGGTCGCCGGTGTAGTGGTTGTACGTATTCAACAAGTCCGCGCGACCGTTGGAACCGCCCACTTTCTGCAGGCTCTGGTAGAGCGAGCGTTCGATTTGATTGCGCGCGGCCTCGACTTCGGCCGCGGTGGGCGCTTCGGCCGCGAGGCGATCCAGCTCGGCGTCGATCAATGGGTGCAGCTCCGCCGCGGTGTGGCCGGAGCGCGCGACGGCTTCGATTTCGAAAATCGATGTCAAGCCATAGGCGTCCTGGCCGGCGGAAACTTCCTGCGCGACTTGCAGCTCGTACACGAGCTTCTTGTACAGCCGGCTCGACTTGCCGCCGGCGAGAATGTAGCCGGCGATTGCCAGCTCCGCGTCGCCCGGCTTGAATTTCGGTGCGGTGAGCCACGCCAGATCGAGGCGCTCGAGCTCGATCTGGTCGGCGACGGTCAGGCGCTTTTCGGAAGTAAGCGCAGGTGTGACCACCGTCGGCTTGGGCACCTCGGGTCCGCGCTTGAGGGAGCCGAAATATTTCTGCACCAGCCGCTTCGCCGCCGCGATATCGAAATCGCCGACCAGGGTAAGCGTTGCATTGTTGGGGCGATAGTAGCGCTTGAAAAAGTCGCGCACGTCGGCGAGGCTCGCCGCTTGGATATCAAGATGCGAGCCGATGATCGCCGGCCGGTATGGATGGCCCGGCGGAAACAGCGCGTGAAAGAGCGCCTCGTCGACGATGCCGTAGGGACGATTCTCGTACGACTGCCGCCGTTCGTTGCGCACGACGTCCTGCTGATTGGACAGTGCCGCCTGGTCGAGCGAGTCGAGCAGATAGCCCATGCGATCGGAATGGATCCAGAGCGCGAGCTCGAGCTGGTTGGACGGGACGGTGTCGAAATAATTGGTGCGGTCGAACGACGTGCTCGCGTTGGAGTCGGTGGCGCCGACGCCTTCGAGCAGCTTGTCCGCCACCCCGCGGGCAAGGTGCTTGCTGCCGGTAAACATCATGTGCTCGAAAAGATGCGCGAATCCGGTCCTGCCCGGCTCTTCGTTCGCCGCGCCGACGTGGTACCAGACATCGACCGCGACCAGCGGCAGGGTACGGTCCTGCGACAGGATGACTTCGAGGCCGTTGGCCAGACGATATTTCTCGTATGGAATGCTCGGTGCCGTCTCCGCAGACACGGCCGACGCATGCATCGATATCGCCAAAGCACCGGCGGCTAACAGGGGTCGCATCATTTTCTTTCAGCCAGCTCGCCAAGCTCGCGGCGAAGAAACTCGTGAAAATGCTGCATGCCGTCTTCCATCGGCGACTGATATGGTCCCGTTTCGTTGCGTCCGAGCTTGTAGAGCGCGCGGCGGCCGGCATCCATGCGCAGCGCGATCTCGTGATCCTCGGCCGACGTTTCGATATATGCCGCTTGCTCCGCCTCGACGAACTCGCGCTCGAAGAGCGCAATATCCTCCGGGTAATAGAACTCGACGATGTTGGTCGTCTTGTCGACGCCGCGCGGGATCACGCTGCTGACGATGAGCACATGGGCGTACCACTCGACCATGACGTTCGGGTAGATGGTCAGCCAGATCGCGCCGTAGGCGGGCATCGCGTCGCCATAATAGCTGCGCACCGCGTTGTGCCAGCGCTCGTAGGTCTTGGTCCCCGGCTTGGCGAGAGCGTTGTTGACGCCGACGGTTTGCAGCGAGTAGCGATCGCCGAACTGCCACGCCAGGTCGTCGCAGGTGACGAACTGGCCCAGCCCCGGGTGGAAGGGTTCGACATGGTAGTCCTCGAGATAGACCTCGATGAATGTCTTCCAGTTGTAGCTGCATTCCTGGATTTCGACGCGATCGAGCACATAGCCCGAAAAATCGAGATCCGCTGCGGCGCGCATACCGGCCAGGTCGGACCTGACATCGCGCGTGCCGTCGAAGAGCAGCCCGTTCCAATGCTGCAGCGGTGTGCTGTGCAGCTTGACGCACGGTTGCTCGTCGAAATGCGGAGCACCCAGCAGCGTGCCATCGAGATGGTAGGTCCAGCGGTGGATCGGGCAGACGATGTTCGGTGTCGAGCCGCGGCCGGTCAGCATGATGGCCTGCCGGTGGCGACAGATATTCGACAGAAGGTCCACGCCCCGGTCGTTGCGGACCAGCACTTGCGCGTTATCGCGCCAGACAAGGGTGTGATAGTCGCCCACGTTGGGAACCATCAATTCATGGCCGACATAGCCGGGACCGCGGTCGAACACGACCTTCTTTTCGAGCGCGAGCAGCGCGGGATCGTTGTACCAGGAGACGGGCAATTGCGACGTCGACTGCCGCAACTGCTCGCCTGTCGCGAGATTGGACATCAGCCTTTCCTTTCCGTGAACCGCCAACCCAACAAACAATATAAGAGGCGAGTGAATCGCCCCCCAACCGCGTTGCTAAGTCAGCCCGCTACGAAAAGCTTCGTATCAAGGCTGCGTCGTCAAATGAGCGAAAAATTATATCTTGAATTCGGCGTTGCGGCAAACCACGCTCCGGTTCGCGATGCCATGCACCGCTCGTTGGCCGCACATCCCAAATGGGGTATTCTTGAGCGCCTTTCAAGCACCACCAAGCAGCTCGCGCGCGATGGTGCGCACGACCGGAAGATGTCAAACACCGCACCTAAGACCGCACCGGCCCCGGCAAGTTTCGAGACCGCGCTGGCCGAGCTCGAAACCATCGTCGCGACCATGGAAGGCGGGCAATTGCCGCTCGCCGAATCGCTTGCAGCGTACAAACGCGGCGCCGAGCTCCTGCAATACTGCCAAGCGGCGCTCAAGGACGCTCAACAGCAGGTACAGATACTGGAGCGCGGGGTGCTGAAGAGCTTCGAGCCCGACGGCGCGGAAGTCCCTGGATCGGGCGAGATCGATGAACCCTGATGTTGCGTGGCCGATCTGGTCGCGTGAAAGAGCGCAAAGAGTCGAAAGCGCGCTCGAGCGTGCGCTGCCGGCGGCGGACGAGTCGCCGCAACCGCTGCACGCTGCGATGCGCTACGCCGCACTCGGCGGCGGTAAACGCGTCCGTGCCTTGCTCGCTTACGGGTCGGGCGAGCTTGCCGACGCCGACCCCAGCGCGGTGGATCACACCGCCGTCGCGGTGGAGCTGATCCACGCTTATTCGCTGGTCCACGACGACCTGCCGTGCATGGACGACGATGTCCTGCGGCGAGGCAAGCCCACGTGTCACGTCGCCCATGGCGAAGCGATGGCTCTTCTGGCCGGGGACGCGCTGCAAACGCGTGCTTTCGAGGTACTGGCCAATGCACCACTGTCCCATGCGCAGGCACAGATTGCGATGCTTGCGGCAGCAGCGGGCTCGCTCGGCATGGCCGGCGGGCAGGCCCTCGATCTGTCGCACGTAGGCGACGCACTGAGCCTGAATGAACTCGAGCGCATGCACGCGCTCAAAACGGGAGCCCTGATCAGGGCGGCGGTGCGCCTGGGAGCGGCCTGCGGCCGTTCGCTCGATCGGGCGCAGAGCGACGCACTGGATCGCTATGCGGCGGCGATCGGTTTGGGTTTTCAGATCGTCGATGATGTGCTGGACGTCGAAGGGACCGCGCAAAGCCTCGGCAAGACCGCCGGCAAGGACGCCGTGCAGGGAAAACCGACCTATGTTTCGCTGCTGGGGCTCGACGCTGCCAAAAAACGCATCGCCGAGCTGCTCGATGAGGCGCACACTGCGCTCCTTGGCTTTGGCACCGGCGCGCGCAGGCTCAACGAACTCGCGGACTGGATCGCGTTGCGGAAAAACTGATGCTGCTCGAAACCATCAATTCTCCTGCTGAGCTGAGGCGGCTGGACAAGGGTCAGCTGCCGCAGCTCGCACGCGAGTTGCGCGATTTCATCATCAAATCGGTCAGTCAGACCGGCGGCCATCTTTCGTCCAACCTCGGCACTGTCGAACTGACCGTCGCCCTGCATTACATCTACAACACGCCGCACGATCGCATCGTATGGGACGTGGGACACCAGACTTACGCCCACAAGATTCTCACTGGCCGCCGCGGAGGAATGGCCAAGCTGCGCCAATGGAGCGGCATCGCCGGTTTTCCGCGTCGCAATGAAAGCGAGTACGACACTTTTGGCACTGCACACTCATCGACCTCGATCTCGGCAGCGCTCGGCATGGCGATCGCCGCGAGGCGCAAAGGCGAGAAGCGGCAGGTGGTTGCGGTGATCGGCGACGGTGCGATGAGCGCGGGCATGGCCTTCGAGGCATTGAACAACGCCGGCGCCATCGGCGCCGACTTGCTGGTCATCCTCAACGACAACGACATGTCGATCTCGGAGCCGGTCGGCGCACTCAACAATTATCTCGCGCGCCTGCTATCGGGACGCGTGTACAACTACGTTCGACGCGGCGGCAAGGAAGTCCTTTCCAAGCTGCCGCCGGTCGCACAGCTTGCCAAGCGGTGGGAAGAGCACATGAAAGGGATGGTGCTTCCCGGCACCTTGTTCGAGGAATTCGGATTCAACTACATCGGGCCTATCGACGGCCACGATCTCGACACGCTGGTGAAGACGCTGTCCAACGTCAGGCAATTGCCGGGGTCGCAATTGCTGCACGTGATCACGCGCAAGGGCCACGGCTACGCCAGGGCCGAGGAAGACCCGATTCTTTATCACGGCGTCACCAAGTTCGATCCCGAGATCGGCATCGTTCCCAAACCTCCGGGCAAGCCGACGTATACGCAGGTATTTGGCGACTGGTTGTGCGACATGGCGAAGCGCGACACGCGGCTGATCGGCATCACTCCCGCGATGCGCGAAGGCTCAGGCATGGTGCGCTTCTCGAACGAGTACGCGGAGCGATATTTCGATGTCGGCATCGCCGAGCAACACGCGGTCACGTTCGCCGCGGGCCTCGCCTGCGAGGGCATGAAGCCCGTCGTCGCGATCTACTCGACTTTTCTCCAGCGCGCCTACGATCAGCTGATTCACGACGTCGTGCTGCAGAACCTGCCGGTGATGTTCGCGATCGATCGCGGTGGCATCGTCGGCGCCGATGGACCGACCCACGCGGGCAGCTTCGATCTGACCTATCTGCGCTGCCTGCCGAACACGACGGTGATGACGCCCGCCGACGAGAACGAGTGTCGTCAGATGCTTTACACCGCGTTCACGCTCGATACGCCGAGTGCGGTACGCTATCCGCGCGGATCAGGTCCCGGCACCGCGATCCAGAACGAGATGCGCGCGCTGGCGATCGGCAAGGGCGAGCTGCGTCGCGAAACCAAGCGCAGGACGCAGCGCATCGCGATACTCGCTTTCGGCAGCATGCTGCATCCCGCGCTTGCCGCGGGTGAGGAAATCGACGCGATGGTGGCCAACATGCGCTTCGTCAAGCCGATCGACATCGAGTTGATCCAATGGCTGGCGAAGGCAAACGATTATCTGGTGACAGTCGAAGAGAATGTTATTGCCGGAGGCGCCGGGAGCGCGGTCGCCGAAGCGCTCGCCGAGCTCGGTATTGTCATGCCGATGCTGCATCTCGGCCTGCCCGACGAGTTCATCGATCACGGCGATCCGGCGCTCCTGCTCTCCCGATGCGGGCTCGACGCCAAGGGCATTGCGGCGTCGATCGTGGCACGATTCGGCGCGCGCCTGATCGAGGCCCCGGTCGCCTCGATCGCGCCGCTCAAAATGGCTGCCAAGCCGGCGGCGCAGGGTTAACCGGCTGCGGCAATTCAGTGTTCGGTTGGCGATTCGGGCGTGCTGCCGCTTGAGCGAGTCCGGTGCTTGGCGCAGCCGGCCCGAGTGCGCCTTACCGCCGTCTGCTTGCCAATCCTGTAAGCTAAACGCGATACTCTGACCATGAATCGTCCCGAAGCACCCGGTATCCCCGACGTCCAATCTCACCCCGACGCGCGCAAGCTCGCCATCGACCGCGTCGGCATTCGCAGCCTGCGCTACCCGATGCAGTTTGCGGACGGCGCGAGCCCACCGCAGGCGACAGTCGGGTCCTTCAATGTCTACGTCGCGCTGCCCGCCGAACATAAGGGCACGCACATGTCGCGTCTGGTTGCCGTCATCGACGAGACGCGCGAGTCGTTTTCGCTCGACGGCATGTCGGCGCTGCTCGACACGATGCTGCAACGACTCGACGCCGAGGACGGCCGGATCGAGATCGAGTTTCCGTGGTTCATGCGCAAGGCCGCGCCGGTGTCCGGCGTTCCAAGCATGATGGACTACCAGGTCAAGCTCACCGCCGACCAAACCGATGGCAAGCGAACCGTCAGCGCGACGGTGATCGTGCCGGTGATGAGCCTGTGCCCCAGTTCAAAGGCGATCTCGGATTACGGCGCGCACAACCAGCGCTCGCATTTGACGCTTACGGTGCAGCCGCGTTCCGGTCACGGTGGCGAGCCGGTTTCACTGGCGGAGCTGGTCGGCATTGCCGAGGACGAAGCCTCGTGCGAGCTTTACGGACTTTTGAAGCGCGCCGACGAAAAATACGTCACCGAGCGCGCCTATGACAGGCCGCGATTCGTCGAGGATCTGGTGCGCGGAATCGCTGCAAGGATGGTTGGCGATTCACGCTTCAAGGCTTTCAGCGTCGCCGCTGAAAACTTCGAGTCGATCCACAATCACTCGGCTTACGCGGAGATCGTTCGCGGCGCGTAGCTGTCGGACGTTTCCGGAAGATTCAGGATCCAGAGCGGTAGGTGGGCGGGCCATCGTCGCGCCGCGCTTGTGAATCGCTCGCGCTCAACTCCAGCATGCCTCGCGTTTGTTCGCCTGAACCGGGGCGCGAGTCGGACTCGGCCGCGGACAAGGGCCGCAACAGATCCGCCGAGCCATCCAGCTGCCGGACGTCGCCACTGATCTCGCCTCCCTCGGCGACGATCAATTTGCCGTAACGGATGGTTCCTGAAACGCGGCCGGTACCGTGGACGACCAACCTCGTTCGCGCGGTGAGCTCGCCGGAGAACTCGCCGAAGATTTCCGCGACATCGATGGCCGCGGTTCCCTTGAGCGTTCCCGGCTTGGCGATCTGCAGTCCCTTGCTGTAGACGGTTGCTTCCACTTGGCCCTCGACCACCAGCACATCGCAATCCGAGATTTCCACGCCCTTCAACTTGATGTTGACGCCGACAAAGAGCTTGCTGCCCGGCGTTTCGGCTAACCCAAGTCCCGGCGCGTACAGCTCGGGCGTCGCTGCGGCGGCGGGCGCGGCGCTATCCTTCGTGCGTGCGCCGAGGGGTCCCGAGTCGTCCCGCGCCTGGGCCGCCGGCGACGGGGCCGGACGCGTCGCGACCGCGGGTTGAACATTGGCACCGATGCCGCCATTGCGCGGCGGAGTTGCGAGCACGTTCTTGACGGAATGCTTTACTTCGACGGAACCATCGCGGCGGCCAATACCAAGCATGTCGTTCTCCTTCACAGGTTAAGACCGATGACAACGTCATTATTCTCCGACGCGTCGGATTGTGCAACGGGAAATTGCGCGCGGTTGCCCGGAGGTTTCAACCCACTCATCTTTTCTTTCGTGTTTTCTCGGCTGCCGGCGCCGGATATTCCACCGTCTTGGCCACATGGCGCTCGAAGGGGTCGCGTCGCACGAGCATACGCTCCTGTCGGGAGGTGACGAGCCGGTAGTGGCGCGCACTCGCCAGACGGTCGTTCGTTTCCAGACAGGCGTGTGCGTTGGTCACCCAAAGCTCCGGGTCTATGCGCCGCAGATCGAACGCTGCGGAATAGCTGCGCAGAGTCTTGCGTCCGTGCCTGTCCGAATACTCGTGGAAGTACGACATCGCGAGCTCGCGAAGGCTGCGATAGATCGGATCGCGGTAGCGCAGCGGCATGCCGTTGCTCTTGGAGATCGCACCCCAGTCGCGGCCACGACGGAAGAGCGCGATCACATGCGGGTAATCGGTCGGCGCGCAGTCAAGATGCATGACCCGCGGCGGCTCCCCGTGAACCCAGAGCGCGCACGCTGCGACTAACGCGGCTTCGATGCAATGCGCGCGGCGCTGGGCAAGCACCTCCCGGACCGAGAGGATCGTCTCTCCGCCGGTCTCGTGATTGATGCAGATGGCATTGAGGAAGGATTGAATCTTCTGGGGCGTGGAAAGCCGCCGCAGGACCGCAAACTCCCGTGGGGTCAGGCCGAGATCCTCTCGGCGGGCAAAACGGCGATGCGCTCTGCGGCTCATGGGCAATGCGAGGGGGCGTGTCCGCCGTCCACCTTACACCAACGCGTTCGCATTCCCGCCGCTTGGCAGGGTCGGCAGGGTCACTTGCGGGCACGGCAAAATGCCGATACAATACCGGCAATTTGCCGAACCCCGAGATCAACCATGTCCCCCTCCCTAGTCCTCAAGCATTCGGCCGACGCTGATCTGGGCGCCGGCAAGCATGCATTGCGCCGGCTTGCCGAGCTGCTCGTCCTCCCGCGTGCGCCAAAACAGGAGCGCGAGCTTGCCCAGATCGTCGCCAGGCGCATCGTCCCCGAGGCGATCGATCGGCTCGCACGTGCAGGCGTTCCACCGCGCCACCTGGATTTCATTATTCCGCCGCGCACCCTGTCGCATCGGAAGAACAAGGGCGAACGTCTGACGCTTGACGAGTCCGATCGCGCGATGCGCGTCGCACGGCTCCTTGCGCTGGCCGATGCCGTATTCGGGGACCACACCAAGGCGCTGGTCTGGCTCGGCGCGCCGGCCGGTCTCTTTGCCGGCAAAAGTGGTTTCGAGCTGATGGTGTCCGAACCCGGCGCCCGCCTGGTCGAGGAAGCGCTGTTGCGGATCGACGAAGGTTACTTCGCCTAACGCGGCTTTAGCAGCGCAAGGGTGTTGGCGTGAATATCTGGCGCATCAGCAATCATCGCGACCTGGCCGGCACCGGAGGCTTGCGCGCAGCGGGCAGGTGGCACTCGCCGGGCCGGGCCATTGTCTATTGCGCTGAGCACCCGGCGAGCGCCTTGCTGGAAATTCTCGCTCACCTCGATGTCGCCAACCTGGCGGCGCTACCCGATGGCTATCAGCTGCTGGAGATCGATGTTCCCAACGCATTGGACATCGAATCGCTGGCGACGCATGCGCTGACGCCCAAATGGCAGAGCGACGAGGCCTCGTCGCAGGCGATCGGTGATCGATGGCTGGCGAGCCGATCCTCGGCGCTGCTGCGCGTACCGAGCGCGCTGGTGCCCAAGGTATGGAATTATTTGATCAATCCGGCGCATCCGGCGGCAGCGCTCCTCAAGATCACGGCTGCAGCGCGCTACCCCTTCGACACCCGCTTGTTCAAGCTGGTCGGCGGCGGCGCCAAGCGTCGCCCCGCGGCTCGCATGCAGCGACATTAAGGAACTACGTTGGTCGCATCCCGCCGTCGTCGACGAACGCAATCATCGCGTAGAACATGAAGTCGGCATTCGCCTTGGACGCGAAGCCATGACGCGCGAGCGTCGCCTATGCGAGTGCTGCGATCAGTAGATCGGCGACGAGGGAGCGAATCATCCGCAGGGGACGGGCACGAGGCCTGCGGCTGCTAAAATGCGACGTTCCTGCGGACCTGCCCGTCCGCGCCATCCAAGCGCTTGTTGCCGATGCGACCCGTCGCGATCTTCCGCTTTTCCCCGACCGAAGGCCCCGGCCACTTCGGCGAATGGCTCGACTCGCACGGCATTCCCCAAAGACTGTTCGCGCTCGATCGCGGCGAGCTGGTGCCGGCCGAGTCGCGCGCCTTCGCCGGTATCGGCATGATGGGTGGGCCGATGAGCGCCAACGACGATCTGCCGTGGAATGCGCCGTTGCTCGACCTCGTTCGCGACGCGGTCTCCGCCGACGTTCCGGTAATTGGCCATTGTCTCGGCGGCCAGCTGCTCGCGAAGTCGCTGGGGGCGAGGGTCGTGCGCACTGCGACACCGGAAATCGGCTGGAGCGAGGTCGACGTAATCGATGCCGCCCTCAATCCGTGGTTCGGTCATCGCGACCGGTTCCTGACTTTCCAGTGGCATTACGACACGTTCGGACTGCCTCAGGGCGCCACGCGCCTTCTGACCAACGCTTTCAATCCCGAGCAGGCGTTTGCGCTCGGCAGGCACGTCGGCTTCCAATGCCACATCGAGATGACGCGCGAGATGGTCGAGAACTGGTCCGCGAGTGGCGGCGACGAGCTGCCGCCGCAGTCGAAGGGCGCGGTGCAGAGCAAGGCTGACCTCTTCGAGGACGTCGACGCACGCCTTGCCGCTCTCTCACGCGTTGCAGACGATGTCTACGATCGATGGGCGCGAGGACTGAGGCATTGATGCACGCGATCCGTCCGCTTCCCGATCAGCTTATCAATCAGATCGCCGCCGGCGAAGTGGTCGAGCGTCCCGCCGCCGCGCTCAAGGAGTTGCTCGAGAACAGTCTCGATGCGGGCGCGACACAGATCGATATCGATCTTGCCGGAGGCGGCGTCAAGCTCATCCGCGTCGCCGACGATGGGCTGGGGATCGATCGCGAGGACCTGCCGTTTGCGGTCGCGCGCCACGCGACATCGAAGATTTCAAGCGCGAGCGATCTCGAGGCGATCGGCACGCTGGGTTTTCGCGGCGAGGCGCTGGCCAGCATCGCTGCGGTGTCGCGGCTCGCCCTGACGTCGCGTTCGCGTGCCAAGCCGCACGCGTGGCGCATCGAGGTCGACGGCGGTGAAGTGAGCGCCCCGCAGCCTGCGGCGCTTGCCAGCGGCACCACCGTAACGGTGCAGGAGCTGTACTTCAACACCCCGGCGCGGCGAAAATTCCTGCGCACCGATGCAACCGAGTTCGGGCATTGCGAAGAAGCCTTTCGGCGGATTGCACTTTCGCATCCGGACACTGGATTTACGATGCAGCACAACGCGAGTGTGCGCTACCGACTGCTCGCGCAAGGCAGGCGGGCGCGCGTCGACGCGCTGCTCGGAGACGAATTCGCGGCGCAGGCAGCGTATGTCGACGAGCACGGCCCCGGACTTTCGCTCGCCGGATGGGTGGTGCGACCGGCGTACGCGACCAGCGCCCGCGACGCGCAGTATCTATTCGTCAACGGCCGCTTCGTGCGCGACCGTGTGCTCGCACATGCATTGCGCGAGGCGTATCGCGACGTGTTGCATCACGAGCGGCAGCCGGCTTATGCGCTGTGGCTGACCATCGAGCCGCGCGTCGTCGACGTCAACGTCCATCCGGCGAAGGCCGAGGTTCGATTCAGAGACAGCGGCGCGGTGCATCAGTTCGTGCGGCATGCCGTGGAAAAGGGTCTCGCGTCGACCGCGGCGGAGCAACCGGCGGTTTCGGCATCGGAACGCCTAGGCGTCGCCGCGGCCAGGGTGCCGCCTATCGCACCGTCGCAGGGGTGGCCGTCGCGTCCCGATAGCTCGCAGGGAACGATGGCCTTCGCTGCCGCCGAGCCGGCGAGCTTTTACGCCAAGTTGTTCGGTGATCGGATGCCGCTGCGGGATCGAGCCGAGCGACCCGACGGCCCCGACCTGCCCTACACCGGCGATCATCCGCTCGGCTTCGCTCTGGCGCAGCTTCATGGAATCTTCGTGCTCGCCCAAAACGGCGACGGGCTGGTGCTGGTCGACATGCACGCCGCGCACGAGCGCATCCTCTACGAGCGCCTCAAGACCGCGCTCGACCGCTCGCTGCCGATGCAGCCGCTGCTCGTGCCAGTGACGTTTGCCGCGGACCCGCTGGACGTCGCGACCGCCGACGAAAACGCGGCGGTCCTGTCGGCGCTCGGCTTCTCGATGTCGGCGCTCGGACCGTCGACCCTGGCAGTGCGCGGCGTGCCGGCCCTGCTGGTTGACGCCGACGCGGTCGCGCTCGCGCGTGCGGTGCTCTCCGACGTGCGCGAATATGGAGCTAGCCACGTATTGACCGCGCAGCGCGACGAGCTCCTGTCGACGATGGCCTGTCATGGAGCGGTGCGCGCGAACCGCAGTCTGACGGTGCCGGAGATGAACGCGCTGCTTCGCGAAATGGAGGCGACCGAACGCGCGGGACAGTGCAATCACGGCCGACCGACGTGGTATCAGTTGTCCTTGAGTGATCTCGACCGGCTTTTTATGCGCGGCCGGTAGTGCCTGGGCCGCGCGAACGAATTCGCACCGGCTGCGTTGCATCGACGCGCTGACGCCCGCGATCACGTTTTCTCTGCCATGACGCCCGCCATTCTGCTCATGGGCCCTACCGCGTCGGGCAAGAGCGCGATTGCGCTCGAACTGGCTCAACTCCTTCCGGTCGAGATCGTCAGCGTCGATTCGGCGCAGGTCTATCGCGGCATGGACATCGGCACCGCCAAACCCGACGGCGCAACGCGTGCGCACGTGTCACACCACCTACTCGATCTGATCGATCCCGATCAGTCGTATTCGGCGGCGCGCTTTCGCGCCGACGCGCTGGCCGCGATCGTGGGGATTCGTAGCCGCGGACGCATTCCGTTGCTGGTCGGCGGGACGATGCTCTACTTCAAGGCGTTGCGCGAGGGACTGTCGCGTTTGCCGCAAGCCGATGCACGGCTACGCAAGGAGCTCGATGACCGCGCGGCCGCGGCGGGCTGGCCCGCGCTCCACGCCGAACTCGCACGTGTCGACCCCGCGACGGCGGCGCGGCTTTCGATGACCGACAGCCAGCGCATTCAGCGCGCGCTCGAGGTGTTTCGCATTTCCGGGACACCATTATCGGCGCTGCAAGGCGCCCGCCAGTCGGACGACGCACCCGATTTCGTGGCCGTCGCGCTGGTTCCATCCGACCGAGCCGAATTGCATCGCCGGATCGCTGGTCGCTTCGACGGCATGCTCGCGGCGGGACTGATCGAGGAAGTCCGCCGGTTGCGACAGCGTTTTTCGCTGACGGGCTCGATGCCTTCGATGCGCTGCGTGGGTTATCGCCAGATCTGGGATGTCCTCGAAGGCACGCAAGCGCCTGCCGATTTGCGCGAGCGCGGCGTCGCCGCCACGCGCCAACTCGCCAAGCGGCAGCTGACTTGGCTGCGCTCGATGGAAGCGCAAACACTCGATTGCCTCGCGCCCGGGCTGCCGCGCAAAATCGTCGAGCTTGTCGATGCGCGCGCGTCCAGGGTGCCGAGTTAGACGGCGCTTTGCTGCCGTGCAATAATTCACTCTTTCGCGCGCCCGTTGCCGGCCTTGCCATGAACGCCCGCACGCTCTACGACAAGCTCTGGGAAAGCCACGTCGTCCGCTCGACAAGCGACGGGACGGCGCTGCTGTATGTCGATCGCCATCTTGTCCACGAAGTCACCAGTCCGCAGGCGTTCGAGGGATTGAAGCTCGCCGGCCGCAAGCCCTGGCGCGTGGGTTCCATCGTCGCGACTGCCGATCACAACACGCCGACGACTCACTGGGATCTCGGCATTACCGATCCGACGTCGCGCACGCAGGTCGACGCGCTCGACGCCAACATGCTCAAGTACGGCGCCAAGGCCTATTTCCCGTTTCGCGACAAGCGACAGGGCATCGTGCATGTGATCGGCCCCGAAACGGGCGCGACGCTTCCTGGAATGACCGTGGTCTGCGGCGACTCGCACACCAGCACGCACGGAGCGTTCGGCTGCCTCGCGTTCGGCATCGGCACTTCCGAAGTCGAGCACGTGTTGGCCACCCAGTGCCTGCTTACCAAGAAAGCGAAGTCCATGCGCGTGAGCGTCGAGGGTGCTCTGCCCTTCGGCTGCACCGCGAAGGACATCGCGCTGGCGATCATCGGCAGGATTGGCACCGCCGGCGGCACCGGCCATGCCGTCGAATTCGACGGCTCCGCGGTTCGCGCGCTGTCGATGGAAGGCCGGATGACTTTGTGCAACATGGCCATCGAAGCGGGCGCCAGGGCCGGCATGGTGGGCGTCGACGAGACGACGATCGACTATCTGAAGGGGCGCACATTCGCGCCCAAGGGCGAGCTGTGGGAGCGCGCGGTCGCGCATTGGCGGACGCTCCGCTCCGATCCGGAGGCGAATTTCGATCGCGCAGTGACGCTCGATGCGGCGACCATCGCGCCGCAGGTCACCTGGGGAACATCGCCCGAGATGGTGACGACGATCGACGGCCGCGTACCCGATCCAGAGAAGGAAAAGGACCCGCAGCGCCGCGAAGGCATCGAGCGCGCGCTCGTCTACATGGGCCTGAAACCGAATACCGCGATCAGCGACATTCGCATCGACAAGGTGTTCATCGGCTCGTGCACCAATTCGCGCATCGAGGATTTGCGCGCCGCCGCGGCGGTGGTGAAGGGCCGTCGCAAGGCCGACAACGTGATGCTGGCGATGGTCGTTCCCGGCTCAGGGCCGGTGAAGGCGCAGGCCGAGCGCGAAGGCCTCGATCGCATTTTCACCGCCGCCGGTTTCGAGTGGCGCGAGCCCGGATGCTCGATGTGCCTGGCCATGAACGACGACCGGCTCGAGCCCGGAGAGCGTTGCGCCTCGACATCGAACCGGAATTTCGAGGGTAGGCAGGGCACCGGCGGCCGCACTCATCTCGTGAGCCCTGCCATGGCGGCTGCGGCGGGTATCGCCGGGCATTTTGTCGATGTGCGCAGGATTGTTTGAGGAGTGAGGTCGATCATGTCAAGAAAGCTCATTACGTTGCTGGCACTGCTCGGAGTGGCGATTTCGGTCGCCGCGTGCTACACGGTCGAAGGCGTAGGCAAGGACGTCAAGGCAACAGGGCAGACGATCGAGAAAGCGGCAGACAAGAACAAGACTTACTGATGCAGCCGTTTCGCGTCCTGACGGGGTTGGTGGCGCCGCTCGACCGGGCCAACGTCGATACCGATGCCATCATCCCGAAGCAATTCCTGAAGTCGGTCAATCGCTCGGGCTTCGGTCCCAACCTGTTCGACGCGTGGCGCTACCTCGATTCGGGCGAGCCCGGAATGGACACTTCGCGCCGTCCTCTGAACCCGGATTTCGCGCTCAATCAGCCGCGCTACCAGGGCGCGCAGATACTGCTTGCCCGCCGCAACTTCGGCTGCGGCAGCTCGCGCGAGCATGCACCCTGGGCGCTAGGCGACTACGGATTCCGCGCCATTATCGCGCCATCGTTCGCCGACATCTTTTTCAATAATTGCTTCAAGAACGGCCTGCTGCCGATCGTGCTGCCGGAGGGCGATGTCGAGCGCCTGTTTCACGACGCCGCAGCGTTCCCGGGATTCAAGCTCATCGTCGACCTCGAAGGGCAGACCGTCGCGACCACCGACGGCGCCACGGTGTTCCCATTCGGCGTCGACGCGTTTCGCAAGCACTGCCTGTTGAACGGTCTCGACGACATCGCGCTCACGCTAACTCACGCCGACGAGATTCGCGCGTTCGAGGCGAAGCGCAAATCCGAGCAACCGTGGCTCTTCTGAGCGGACAGCGGCTCAAAGGTCATCGAGACACAGAAGAAACCAAGGCTTCGACTGTTCTCCGTGGCGATCTGCCGCGCGCTCGCCAGGCGCGACGATGAAAATCGCCATGCTTCCGGGCGATGGCATCGGCGCCGAGATCGTCGCCGAAGCGGGGAAGGTGCTCGAGCGCCTGCGGCGCGATGGCCCGCCGATCGAAACCGAGACCGCGCCCATCGGCGGCGCGGGCTACGACGCGGCCGGACAACCGCTCCCCGAGGCGACGCTCGCAATCGCTCAGCACGCCGACGCTGTCGTGCTGGGAGCCGTTGGCGGACCGAAGTACGACACCCTGCCGCGGCACTTGCGACCCGAACAGGGGTTGCTATCCATTCGGAAGGCGCTCGGCTTGTTCGCCAATCTGCGGCCGGCGCTGCTCTACCCGGAGCTTGCCCCATCTTCCTCGCTCAAGCCCGAGGTGGTGTCGGGGCTGGACATCATGATCGTGCGCGAGCTCACCGGCGATATCTACTTCGGCACCCCGCGCGGCCGTCGGGTCAACGCCGCCGGCGAGCCGGAAGCCTTCGACACCATGCTCTACAGCGAGTCTGAAATCCGGCGCATCGCGAGCTTCGGCTTCGAGGTCGCGCGCAAGCGCAAGCGCCGGCTGTGCTCGGTCGACAAGGCCAACGTGCTCGACACCTCGATTCTCTGGCGCGAGGTGGTCATCTCGGTCGCGAAGGACTATGCCGACGTCGAGCTATCGCATATGTACGTCGACAACGCCGCCATGCAGCTCGTGCGCAACCCCAGGCAATTCGACGTGATTGTGACCGGTAACATGTTCGGCGACATTCTTTCAGACGAGGCTTCGATGCTGGCGGGGTCGATCGGGATGCTGCCCTCGGCGTCGCTCGACGCCAACAACAAAGGGCTCTACGAACCGATCCACGGCTCTGCGCCCGACATCGCCGGTCAAAACAAAGCGAATCCGCTTGCAACGATCCTGTCGCTGGCGATGATGTTTCGATATACGTTCAGCCGCGCCGACATCGCCGATCGCATCGAGACTGCGGTGCGCAGGGTTCTGGCGCGAGGCATGCGCACCGGCGACGTCGCACTGCCCGGCGAGCAGATCACCGGCACGCGCGAGATGGGCGATGCGGTCGTGGCAGCTCTGTGATGTTCGCGCGAGGAACAATGCCGGGTTCACTCGGCCAGGGCTTTTGAAAATGAATTGAATATGAGGAATGAAAAGATGATGCGCGTGGGTTTTGTCGGGTGGCGCGGCATGGTCGGATCGGTGCTTATTCAGCGCATGCTCGAGGAAAACGACTTCGAGAATCTCGACCCCGTGTTCTTCTCGACGTCGAGCGTGGGCGGTAGTGGCCCCTCGATCGGCAAGATCACCGGCGCGCTTCGAAACGCCCACGATGTGAAGGCTTTCGAGGGCCTCGACGCCATCGTGACCTGCCAGGGCGGGGAGTGGACCAAGCCCATGTACGGCACGCTTCGCGGCGCCGGCTGGGACGGCTATTGGATCGACGCCGCATCGACGCTGCGGATGGCCGACGACGCGGTCATCGTCCTCGACCCGGTCAACCGCGACGTGATCGACAAGGCTCTGGACGGTGGAGTGAAAAATTACATCGGCGGCAACTGCACGGTCACCTTGATGATGATGGCCATTGCCGGGCTGCTCAAGAACGACCTCGTCGAATGGATGACGTGCATGACCTACCAGTCGGCGTCCGGCGCCGGCGCGCAAAACATGCGCGAGCTATTGCAGCAGATGGGGGAGGTTCATCTCGCGGCAAAGGACCTGCTCGGCGATCCGGCCTCGTCGATACTCGATATCGACCGCGAGGTCGCCGGCATCCTGCGCGACGAGCGCTTCCCCACCGAGCATTTTGGCGTGCCGCTCGCCGGAAGCCTGATTCCCTGGGTCGCCGAGGACATGGGCGATGGTGTCAGCAAGGAGGAGTGGAAAGGCGGTGCCGAGACCAACAAGATACTCGGCCGCGAGACCCGTCCGATTCCGGTCGAGTCGATTTGCGTGCGCATCGGCGCGATGCGTTGTCACAGCCAGGCGCTTACCATCAAGCTTCGCCAGAAAATTCCGCTGCCCAAGATCGAGCGCTTGATCTCGGATGCCCATGAGTGGGTGCGCGTCATCCCGAACACGCGCGAGGCGAGCACGCGCGAGCTGACGCCGGCGGCGGTGACCGGAAAGCTTGAAGTACCGATCGGCCGATTGAGAATATTGTCGATGGGCGACGACTACCTTGGCGCTTTTACCGTCGGCGATCAACTGCTGTGGGGCGCCGCCGAGCCTTTGCGAAGAATGCTGCGTATTCTCCGAGCGCGTCAATGATGTAAATTATGACAGCGGCGCGGCGGCCTTTTGCCGCGCGGGGTTTTTTGGCTCCTTTTATGCGGTGGCGCTAACGGGTGCGGCCATAGGGTTCAGCAAAGCGACGTGCTTACAACACGCGCCGCCGAGCGTGGCGAGAACAGCCAGTCCACAAGCTGTTGTAGCGGTCATTAACCCCTTCCCCACTGCTGGGGCTTTACATCAATCGCAGCCGATGCCGCCTGTGCGCCTCGTAAGAGTGCTTTTGCGTTAAAAAATCAAGCTAATACCGAGGTTTAGCTTGCACCGCTAACTCCATGATGTTAAGTTAGCCCAGGCAATCAGCATTCCGAGGTCTGCATGCGAGCAAAACCCTTCATTACTGGCGGCCTGTTGGCGGGCGTCTTGACGCTTTCCGTTCCGGTGCTCGCGCTGGGGCTGGGTAAGCTCACGGTGAATTCCGGTCTCGGACAACCGCTGTCAGCTCAGATCGAGCTGACCGCAGCGCAACGGGATGAACTCGACTCGCTCAGAGCAAGAATTGCCGATCCTTCGGTCTATCGCGACAACGGTGCGCAATACGTGGGTGCACTTGCGCGAGCGCGCATTACCGTCGAGCAGGGAGCCAACGCGTCGTATTTGCGCGTGACGACCTCGGCGCCGGTGAACGAGCCGTTTCTGAATCTGATCATCGAATTGAGCTGGGCCACTGGCCGGGTGGTCCGCGACTACACCTTCCTGCTCGATCCGCCCGGCGCCACCGAGATGCAGGCGATCGAGCCGGCCGCACCGATTCGTCCGGAAGTTGCGCCGACGCGCACCACGCGCGCGGGACGTCGCGCCGCGGAGACCGCCGCTTCCGCCGCTTCGACCTCTACGCCGCCCGACACTCCCGGCAGCTATACCGTCCAGCGTGGTGACACGCTGTCCAAGATAGCCAACCAGTACAAGCCTGAAAACGTCAGCCTCGAACAGATGCTGGTCGCCTTGTTCCGCAACAACGAATCGGCCTTCGACGCGAAGAACATGAATCGCCTGCGCAGCGGGCAGATCATTACCGTGCCACAGGGCGATCAGATCGCGCCGGTGACACATAGCGAAGCGGTAAACGTGGTCAAGGTACAGGCCGCCGATTGGCGCGCCTACCGTGATCGCGTCGCCGCCGGGGCACCGGCAAGCGATACCACGGCCGCGCGCCAGTCGGGTGGCGGCAAGATCGGTACCGCGGTCGAGGACCAGGCCGCTGCCGCGTTGGGCAGCAGAGATCGAGTCAGCGTTTCACGCGAGCCGGGCAAGGGAGCGGGAGCCGCGAGCGCGGAAGATTTGGCCGCCAAAGACAAGGCCTTGCGCGAAGCGAATTCCCGCGTTGCCGATCTTGAAAAGACCGTTCGCGATTTGCAGAAGGCTGCGGCGCTCAAGAGTCAGACGATGTCCGACCTCCAGACGAAGGCCGAGGCCGGAAAGGGTACGACTGCGGAAGCGCCCAAAACGCCGGACACGCAGATTGCGGCCGTAACGCCTCCCTCCACCACGACGCCGCCGGCCGCGACGACGACCTCGGTTCCACCTCCGGGAACGGTGATTTCACCGCCGACAACCACGGCGCCACCGTCCGGAACGACAAGCGCGGCGCCGCCGCCCGCAACGACGACCGCGGCGCCACCGCCCGCAACGACAACAGCGACAGAGCCTTCCGGAGTGACGACTGCGGTGCCGCCAGTGGTCATCGCGCCGCCGGACGCGAAAGCGCCGGACCCGGCTCCGGTGGAGAGCAAGGCTCCGGAAGCCAAGGCAGTGCCGCCGCCACAAGAGCAGAAGACGCCGGTTGCGAAGTCGGCGGTGCCACCCAAGAAAGCGCCTGAGTCTTCGTTTATCGACGACTTGTTCGGCAATACCCCGACCTGGGCCGTCGGCGGCGGCGCATTGATCGTGCTTGGCGGTATCGCGGCCATCGTCGCCGCGCGCCGGCGCAAGACCACCAAGTTCGAAGACAGCATTATTTCCGGCACCGACATCAAGACGAACACGGTTTTCGGCTCGACCGGCGGTGGCGTCGTGAACACCGGCGACAATTCGCTTGCCAGCGATTTCAGCCGCGAGGGTCTGGGCAACATCGATACCGACGAAGTCGATCCGATCGCCGAAGCCGAGGTCTATCTCGCGTATGGCCGCGACGCGCAAGCCGAGGAAATACTGAAGGACGCGCTGAAGAAGGATCCGCAGCGGCAGGAAATCTATCTCAAGCTGCTGGAGATTCACGCGCAGCACAACAAGCCATCAGCGTTCGAGACGGTGGCCAGTGAGTTGTATTCGGTCTCAGGCGGGCAGGGCGAGGTGTGGCAGAAGGCGATGACGCTCGGCCGCCAACTCGATCCGACCAATCCCTTGTTTGCGGAAGCAGGCGGCGGCGCGGCATTCGCCGCCGCCACGACGGTTGCTGCGGATCACGCCGCGAGCGACGCGCATGTGTCCCCGGTATCGCCGGATGTCAAGGCCGAGCCGCGCGCCGGCACGCCGCTGGATTTCACGCTCGATGACGATATCTCGCTTGCGCCGACCTCGGGCGCGGTGGACACCGAGACGCGGCCCTCCGCAAGCGAGCCGCCGAAAATCAATTTCGAGAGGCCGACCGTATCCGCTGCGGCATTGGCCGCTACCGCCGCGGGTGCCGCGGCGGGCGCTGCCGCCGCCAGAGCGGCCGCCGAGAAATCCGCCGGCACCCCTCGCGAAACGGTGTCGTTCGACCCGGAGTCGGTGCCCAAGTTCGATCTGGATTTCCACCTCGACGAACCGGACAAGCCAGCTCCCTCGGCGCCGAGGCCGGTACCCGCGATTTCGAGTGCAACCGCCACAGCCACCGCGCGTGAGCCCGCAATGGCCATCGCCGGAGCGCCCGCGCCACAGTTGACGCGTCCGGCGGCGGCGATCGAACTCGACAAGCTCGACCTCGCCTTCGATCCGAAGCGTTCGACGTTCGAAGACCCGACCCCGTCGGTGCTGGACGGCCAGTGGCATGATGCGGCGACCAAGCTCGATCTTGCGAAGGCGTATCAGGAGATGGGCGATGTCGAAGGCGCGCGCGAGATTCTCCAGGAAGTGTTGCATGAGGGCGACGATCAGCAAAAAGCCGAAGCCCAGGCCTTGATCACCAAGCTGGCCTGAACCGCCACAACGGACCGTATGACGGGGCGGTGGATCGGCGATCCACCGCCCCTCGTGTTTCCGGCGTCGCAAGGGCGGCGGCGAACGCACCGCCCGGCGAACCGCCTGTGTTGGACGCTCTCTCCTGACATGCGCATCGCGCTCGGACTCGAATACCACGGCACGCCATTTCACGGCTGGCAGTCTCAGGCGGACGGCAGCGGAGTTCAGAATGCTCTCGAACGCGCGCTGTCCGAGATCGCCGGGCAGCGTGTCGGAGTCATTGCGGCCGGGCGTACCGACAGCGGTGTGCATGCGACGCTGCAGGTAGTGCATTTCGACACCGACGTGCATCGGCCCGAAACCGCATGGGTCCGTGGTGTCAACGCACTGCTCCCCGATGCGGTCGCGGTTCACTGGGCGATGCCTGTCACGGACCAGTTCCACGCCCGCTTCAATGCAACCGGCAGGCACTACACCTACCTTCTGCTGGACCGGCCGGTGCGGCCGGCGCTGCTCCATGGAAGGGCAGGCTGGTACCATCAGCCGCTTGCGCTGGCGCGGATGCGCGAGGCCGCGTCGGCGTTGATTGGCAGGCACGATTTCACCACGTTTCGCGCCGCCGAATGTCAGGCGAAATCGCCGGTTCGAACGCTCGACCGGCTCGACATCGCGCGAGAGGGAAACATGATCCGTTTCGATCTGCACGCCGACGCATTTCTGTACCGCATGGTGCGCAACATCGTCGGCGCACTCGTCTATGTCGGCAATGGCCGGCAGCCGCCGTCGTGGATCGGCGAGTTGCTGGCCGGGCGCGATCGCACTCGCGCCGCGCCGACATTCGCGAGCGCCGGTTTGTATTTCACCGGCGTCGACTACCCGATCCATTTCAACTTGCCGGCAACCTGCGCGCCGCTGCGTGTTCCGCAGAGCTGACATGCGCACTCGGGTCAAGATCTGTGGTATCACGCGCGTCGAGGACGCCATTGCCGCCGCGCGAGCCGGCGCGGACGCCATCGGGCTCATCTTCTGGTCAGGTACGCCGCGTTGCGTGAGCTTCGACCAGGCGCGGGCCATCGTCCAAAGCGTCCCGGCTTTCGTCACCGTCGTCGGCTTGTTTGTCGATCCGGAGCCGGTGGCGGTTCGTGCCGCGCTGGACGCGGTTCCGCTCGACCTGCTGCAGTTTCACGGCAACGAGGCGGCGGATTTGTGCGCCAGCTTCGGGCGGCCCTACATCAAGGCCGTGCCGGTCAAGCCTGGAGTCGATTTGCTACAATACGCGGCCCGTTATCGCGACGCGCGCGGATTGCTTTTCGATGCGTTCGAGCCCGGCGGGCTGCCAGGGGGGACCGGCAAGACTTTCGATTGGAACGAGCTGCCGGGCGAGTTGCAGCGGCCCTTGATTCTCTCCGGAGGACTCACGGCGGAGAATGTCGGAGCTGCAATCCGTACCGCGCGACCCTGGGCCGCGGACGTTTCCAGCGGTGTCGAGCTGACCGGCGAAGACGGGCGGCCGCGCAAAGGCATCAAGAGCGCGGCAAAAATTGCAGCGTTTATCCGGGAGGTGCGCAATGCAGATGAATGACTTACCGGATTCGCGTGGGCACTTCGGCCCCTACGGTGGCGTGTTTGTCGCCGAGACGCTTATCGCCGCAATCGACGAGCTGCGCGAACAATACGCCCGCTATCAGCACGATCCCGACTTCGTTGCCGAATTCAAGTCGGAGCTCAAGCATTATGTCGGCCGGCCGAGCCCGATCTATCATGCTCAACGCTGGTCCGAAAAGCTCGGCGGCGCGCAGATCTATTTGAAGCGCGAGGATTTGAACCACACCGGCGCGCACAAGATCAACAACTGTATCGGCCAGGCGCTGCTCGCGAAAAGGCTCGGCAAGCCGAGAGTGATCGCAGAGACGGGCGCTGGCCAGCACGGCGTTGCGGCCGCGACCGTGGCAGCGCGCTTCGGCATGCAATGCGTCGTGTACATGGGATCGGAAGACATCAAGCGCCAGGCGCAGAATGTATTTCGCATGAAGCTGCTCGGCGCCGATGTGGTACCCGTAGAATCGGGCTCGAAGACGCTCAAGGACGCGCTCAACGAAGCGATGCGCGACTGGGTGACCAACGTCGGGAACACGTTCTATATCATCGGCACGGTGGCCGGACCGCATCCCTATCCGATGATGGTTCGCGATTTCCAGAGCGTGATCGGTCGCGAATGCCTCCAGCAGATGCCGGAAATGATCGGCCGCCAACCGGACGTGATCATCGCCTGCGTCGGCGGTGGCTCGAACGCCATGGGCATTTTCTATCCCTATCTATCGCACGAGAGCGTCAAGCTGGTCGGCGTCGAGGCCGCGGGCGAAGGCATCGCTACCGGACGTCACGCGGCGTCGCTTACCGCAGGCAGGCCCGGCGTGCTGCACGGCAATCGCACCTATCTACTGCAGGATGACAACGGTCAGATCATCGAGACCCACTCGGTTTCGGCGGGGCTCGACTATCCCGGCGTCGGGCCGGAACATGCGTGGCTCAAGGACAACGGGCGCGCGCAATATGTTTCGGTCACCGACGATGAGGCGCTCACCGCGTTTGGCGAGTGTTGTCGCATCGAGGGCATCATTCCTGCGCTCGAATCGGCGCATGCGCTTGCCTATGCGACCAAGATCGCGCCGGAACTGCCGGCGAGCACGGTCCTGCTGGTCAATCTTTCCGGGCGTGGCGACAAGGACATGAATACCGTCGCCGAGCGCACGGGACTCAAGTTCCACTGCCGGCCCGAGTGTGATCCGGCGCGGCGATGAGTCCGATCTGCCACAAAGCCGGCAAGACACAGGACGAACGATCTCGATGGTTTCGGTGCCTTCGCATGTTCGTGGTGAGATTCCGGCCTGATGAATCGCATTGACGCGACCTTCGACAAACTCCGTGCATCGGGTCGCGCGGCGCTGATTCCGTACATCACGGCCGGCGATCCTTCGCTCGCGGCCACGGTTCCGCTGATGCGCGCGCTGACCGTCGCCGGCGCCGATGTGATCGAGCTCGGCGTACCGTTCTCCGATCCGATGGCCGACGGCCCGGTCATCCAGCGCGCGTCCGAGCGCGCGCTCGCCAACGGCGTAGGTCTGGACGACGTCCTGACCATGGCGGCGGCGTTTCGCGATCTGGATGCGATCACGCCGGTGGTGCTGATGGGGTATGCGAATCCGATCGAGTCGATGGGGACGACAGAATTCGCCGACCGCGCGCAGCGCGCCGGCGTCGACGGAGTCATCGTCATCGACTATCCGCCGGAGGAAGTGGGCGAGTTTGCGCAACTGCTCGAAGGGCGCCAAATCGCACCGATTTTTCTGCTGGCGCCGACGACGCCGGAGGCGCGCATCATCGCCATCGGCCGGATGGCACGGGGGTACGTGTATTACGTCTCGCTGAAAGGCGTGACCGGTGCGGGCCATCTCGACGTCGCGAGTGTCGTCGCCAGGCTGGCCGAGATTCGGCGCCATATCGCGTTGCCGGTGGGCGTGGGTTTCGGCATCCGCGATGCGGTGAGCGCGCAAGCCATCGCCGCGCACGCCGACGCGGTCGTTATCGGCAGCAGGATCATCCAGGAAATAGAGAGCGGTCCCTCCGTCGATGCCCCCGAGCGCGCCGCGGCGTGGCTCGCGACCATACGCGCCGCCATGGATCAGATCGCCAGAAAGGCAGCCTAGCGATGGAGGAACGCAGGTGAGCTGGCTGCAAAAACTTTTGCCGCCGCGCATCAAGGCGACGCCGGGGATCGCCAAGAAAGCGATTCCCGAGGGCCTGTGGGTCAAGTGTCCGGCGTGCGAAGCGGTCCTCTACCGTACCGATCTCGAGAAGAACCTCAACGTGTGTCCGAAATGCTCGCATCACGGGCGAGTGTCGGCGCGCGAGCGCATCGAGCAGCTGCTCGATCCTGACGGTCGCTACGAGATCGGATCCGAAGTGCTTCCTATCGACAGCCTGAAGTTCAAGGACACGCGCAAATATCCCGAACGGCTCTCGGCCGCATTGGAAGAAACCGGAGAAACCGATTCGCTGGTGGTCATGCAGGGAAGCATCAAATCGGCACCCCTGGTGCTGGCGGTCTTCGAGTTCGATTTCATGGGTGGATCGATGGGCTCGGTGGTCGGCGAGCGCTTTGTGCGCGGCGTGCGCGTGTCGTACGAGAATCGCATTCCCTTCGTATGCATCACCTCCAGCGGCGGCGCGCGCATGCAGGAAGGGGTCAGTTCGCTCTTCCAGATGGCAAAGACGACCGCGGTGCTGCAGGAGCTGACCAAGGCGCGACTGCCGTTCGTGTCGATTCTCACCGATCCCACCATGGGCGGAGTCTCGGCCAGCTTTGCGATGATCGGCGACATCGTTATCGCCGAGCCCGGAGCCCTGATCGGGTTCGCGGGCCCGCGGGTGATCGAGCAGACCGTGCGCGAAAAGCTCCCAGAGGGGTTTCAGCGTGCCGAGTTTCTGCTGGAAAAAGGCGCGATCGACATGATCATCGATCGCCGTCAGCTCAAGGACGATCTGCCCAAGCTGCTGACCTTGTTGCAAAGCCAGCCGCTTCCCTCGGGCTGAAGCGCTTCTTGCGCTTGCCGCACGCCGCTTTGTCGCTCCATCAGTGAGACAAGCCTCGACGCTGAGCGAATGGCTCGCGTATCTCGAGACGCTTCATCCCAAGGCGATCGCGATGGGGCTCGACCGCGTCAGCGCGGTCTACGCGCGTCTTGGCGTCGCGTTGACATGCCCTGTGATCACCGTCGGCGGCACCAACGGCAAGGGCTCGACCTGCGCGTTGCTCGAATCCATGCTGCGTGCCGGCGGCTATCGGGTCGGGGCTTATACCTCTCCGCACCTTCTGCGTTACAACGAGCGCGTGCGCGTCGATGCCGCGGACGCAACGGACGATGCACTGCTCGAAGCGTTTGCCGCCGTCGAATCCGTGCGCCTGACGACGTCGCTCACCTACTTCGAGTTCGGCACCCTCGCGGCATTGTGGTTGTTCGCGCGCGCCGAGCTCGACGTGATGGTGCTCGAAGTCGGACTGGGAGGCAGGCTCGATGCGGTCAATGTGATCGATGCCGACGTCGCGATCGTGACCACGGTGGCGATCGACCATGTCGATTATCTCGGGACGACGCGCGAGGACATCGGTCGCGAGAAGGCGGGCATCTTCCGCCCAGGCGCTTTCGCGATCTGCGCCGATCGCCGGCCGCCGGCTACGCTGCTTGCGCAAGCGAGTGCGATCGATGCCAGGCTGTTGAGGATCGGCATCGACTACGATTTCACCGCTCACGGCGGGCAATGGAGCTATCGCGGACCGGGAGGCACGCGGCACGGGCTGCCGGCGCCGGCGCTTCGCGGCGACTATCAACTTGCCAACGCAGCGACAGCGCTTGCCGCGCTCGACGTTTTGCGCGATCGGCTGGCGGTTTCCATGGGTGCGGTGCGAGAAGGTCTCGTCAGCGTCGAGCTTCCGGGGCGATTGCAGGTTCTGCCCGGACGGCCGGTGACCGTGTTCGACGTCGCTCACAATCCGCAGGCGGCCGCTGCATTGGCCGACAGCCTTGCTTCGATGGGATTTCATCCGCAGACACGGGCGGTGTTCGGGATCATGGCCGACAAGGACATCGACAGCGTCATCGCAGCACTCCTGCCGCGTGTGGACCGTTGGTACATCGCGAGCCTGCCACCGCCTCGAGGCGCGACCGCTTCAGACCTGCGCTTGCGCCTTGAAGCTGCCGGTGTCGCGTCTGCGGCGATTCGACACTTCGAAGATCCCGCCTCGGCGTACCGCGCTGCCCGCGAGGCGGTCGCGGAAGCTGATAGAATTATTGTTTTCGGCTCGTTTCTCACGGTCGCCGCGGCGTTGGCGCTGACTGATCGCCGCGCTGCGTAAAAGGTCGCTGAGGTTCACTTAGAGTGCATGCTGACACGACCCGAAGCCGGCGATCCCGCCGTCGAAGAGCTTAAGCGCCGCGCCCGCCGCCGGCTGGTGGGAGCGATCGTGTTGGCACTCGCGGCCGCGGTCATTCTTCCGCTGTTGCTCGAGAGCGATCCGAAACCGCTGGGCGACGATGTCTCGATCCAGATTCCTCCGATCGATAGCGGCAAGTTCATTACGCCGCTTTCGCCTCCCAAGGGAGCGGACACAAAGGCTTCGCCGGATCGCGCCGGGACATTGACGTCGGCGAAGCCGGTTCTCGTCGCGCCCGACTCTCCGGTCGAAGCCAAGCCGGCTGCCGCGCTCAATGCGGGCGACACGCCGGTCGAGTCCGCGCAACGCGCTCCCGACGTTGCGCCTTCCGCAGGACCGACCGCGACCAGCATGATCAATGCCGCTGAACCGCAGAAGCCTGTCGCATCGGCGTCCAAGGCCGAACCCGGCGACAACCGGCCGGATGGCGTTTCACCGGCAGGCGGTTTTGTCGTGCAGTTGGCCGCGTTTGCCGATGCAAAGGCCGCGCCCACCCTTGCGTCCAAGCTCAAGAGCTCCGGATTTCCCGCATACACCGAGACGCTGAAGACCAATCAGGGCACCATGCGACGCGTGCGCGTCGGTCCCTATGCGACACGCGAAGTTGCCGACGCGGAGCTGGCCAAGCTCAACGCGGCGGGGTATCGCGGTGTGGTGACGTCAAGATGATGCCATCTATCGCGCGATGAGCGCATTCGATCTGATCGTCATCGGCATTGTCGGCTTGTCGGCAATATTCGCGTTCTGGCGTGGCTTGATTCGCGTCGTTGTGTCGCTGGTGGGCCTGGTCGCCGCGGTGCTGGCAGCGATCCACTTTTCGCCGTCGGCATCGAACCTGCTGTTGATGTTGAGCGACAACCCAGCGACCCGTTATCTGGCTGCTTTCGCCTTGATCTTTATCGTCGTCGTCCTCATGTGCGCTTTGTTGGGCTGGGTGCTGTCGAGAGCCCTACGCGCGATCGGGCTCGGTTTCGTCGATCGTTTGCTCGGTGCCGTGTTTGGCGTGGCACGCGGCGTGCTTATTGTTGTCATAGCCGTATTGCTGGCTGGTTTGACGACTTTGCCTCGCCAGGAATGGTGGCAGAATGCATTGTTTGCACCGCCTCTGGTGATCGCCGCACTGAGCTTGAGGCCATGGCTGCCGCAGGCGTTGGCTCAGCGCCTCGACTATGGGCCGGGCGAAGCCAAACCCGGACGTCCGGCAAAGACGCGCGTCCAGGCGAGCGAAGGCGGCGGTAGTTTGACCTTAGGATAGAAGCATATGTGTGGAATCGTCGGCGCTGTTACGCATACGCCTGTTAACCAGATCCTGTATGACAGCCTGCTGCTGCTGCAGCACCGCGGTCAGGACGCGGCCGGCATCGTGACCAGCGAAGGTCCGGTGTTTCACATGTACAAGGCGCCGGGTTACGTGCGCGACGTCTTCCGTACGCGCAACATGCGCGAGCTCACGGGCAACTCCGGCATCGGCCACTGCCGTTATCCGACCGCAGGTTCCGCTTCGTCGGAGCTCGAATCGCAACCGTTCTACGTCAATTCGCCCTTCGGCATCACGCTTGCGCACAACGGCAATCTGACCAACAGCGAAGCGCTCAAGCGCGAGCTCTTTCAGCTCGACTTTCGTCACGTCAACACCGACTCCGATTCGGAAGTGCTGCTCAATGTGCTGGCGCTCGAGCTGGAGCGCGCCGCGCATCACGCCAAGCTCGACGCCAACGCGATCTTCACCGCCGTCGCGGCGGTTCACAAGCGCTGCCGCGGAGCCTACGCGATCGTGGCGATGATCGCCGGCTACGGTCTGCTGGCATTCCGGGATCCCTATGGCATCCGGCCGCTGATCATCGGGGTCAACGAGGCTATGGGTGGCACCGAGTACATGGTTGCAAGCGAGTCCGTGGCTCTCGAGCCGCTGGGCTTCCAGGTGCTGCGCGACGTTACGCCGGGCGAGGCGATATTCATCGACCAGACGGGCCGCTTTCATGCGCGGCAGTGCGCGGATTATCCCCGGCTCTCCCCGTGTATCTTCGAATTCGTCTATCTTGCGCGTCCGGATTCGGTCATCGACGGCACCTCGGTCTACGAGGCGCGGCTGCGCATGGGGGGCGAGCTGGCGAAGAAGATCGCGGGCATACCCGAGGCGCAGGACATCGACGTCGTCATCCCGATTCCGGATTCGAGCCGGCCTTCGGCGCTCGAGCTGGCCAACAGCCTCGGCCTCAAGTATCGCGAGGGCTTCGTCAAGAACCGCTATATCGGACGCACCTTTATCATGCCCGGCCAGGCGATCCGGCGGAAATCGGTGCGCCAGAAGCTCAACCCGATCGGTATGGAATTCAAGGATCAGGTCGTGCTGCTGGTCGACGATTCGATCGTCCGCGGCACTACCAGCCGCGAGATCGTGCAGATGGCACGCGAGGCCGGCGCGCGCAAGGTGTACTTCGCGTCGGCGAGTCCGCCGGTGCGTTACCCGAACGTCTACGGCATCGACATGCCTACGCCGCAGGAGCTGGTAGCGACGGGTCGGACGGAAGGCGAGATCGCGACCGAGATCGGCGCCGACCTCCTGATCTACCAGGAGCTCGAAGCGCTCAAGCGCGCGGTCCGCTCGGCTAATCCGCGGCTAAAGGAGTTCGAGGCCTCCTGCTTCGACGGCTATTACATCACCGGCGACGTTACCGCCGATTACCTTTCGCACCTTGCGCGCGAGCGCGATGAGAGTCGCGACGAAGCCGACGAGAGCTTGTTGGCGCCCAGTTGATTGATTGCCGAGCGGTGGCTTCGCCTATTCCGGTCCGTTGCCGCCCGAAGGCCGCGGCGAGGGGAGATAAGTCAGAGGCTGCGCCACTCTTCGTGGGCACCATGCGTTGACGGGCCGCTCGTTTGCGCGGATACTCGTTCCCAGCGCCGATTTGAAACCGATGGTGCGACCAGTGGGTCGCGCCAGTATCAGGGGAAGCTGCCTCTCCCTCCGGCCTTGCCGGTAGACTTAGAGCTATAAAACAGCAGCCCTCCGAAGCGTTTGGCCTTTTGGCCAAACTTGGCGTGGCGAAAGCCATGTCAGCAATAGTTCCACCGCTCACCAGTATTCGAGCGGCAGGGAACCGACTATTCGACTAGTCGTAGCCTAAGGGCAGCGCGTGACTGGTAACGGTCGCGTGCGGAGCGCTCTGACAATGCCTCATCTCTGGAGATAGTCGTGCCGCGCGAGTGGTACGAATGCGTTCGTTCGTTGCAAACGGACAAGGGGCTAGGCTGGACAGTAGGGTCAACATAAGTGAATTGCCGATAAACACCGTTATCAAAGCCGGGCGGCTGCAGCGAAATACGCCCGAACCAAAATGGTAAGCGGCCGGATGTCTCAGTCATCGGTAGAGACACGTCGATGTAGGCGCCGCCGGTGGAAAGGCAAGACCTAACCTGTTCGTGTTGCTGGCATGGAACTGGGTAAGCCCGTATTTCCGCCCACAGAATGCCGTGGGCAAGCCGATCGCAAGAGGAGCTGTCGGAAGTGCGGGTAAAGGATCGTGGAAAAAGCGAACGCCGGGCTGTAATGGTTCGGATAGGGGTTTGAACGTAACCCCACGCGAAAGCGGGCTGACTTCCACATGGTCTCTACGGGCAATTTGCCTGTAGAAGTTTCGATGAATCTTCCCTGCGGGAAACGCAATATCCCCGCAGGGGGAGACTTGCGTCTTCTTGCTTGGGACTTCTCAAGGAGACAGCAAGTGAGCATGCAGTTCGACGACAGGAAATGTCTTGTCGA
>DATMNH010000126.1:0-34646 GCA_035568975.1 Casimicrobiaceae bacterium | reverse complement strand
GTGATCCGGGCGGCCAACATCAAGGCGGAGTAGCGCGAACCGGGATGCCTGATTACACCGGGCTGAATCTAATCAGACCAAGTTTCCCAGCAGCTCCTCGGCAGCTTTCAGATCTGCCGTATCCGCGCCCTCGGTGAATTGATCGAAGACCGGCAGCAGCAGCGTGCGCGCGTCGGCCGAGCGTCCCTGGCTGGCCCGGAGCGCCGCGAGATCGGTCGCAGCACGCAACTCCCATCCTCTAGCGCCTTGACGCCGGCTCAATTCGAGCGATTGCGTAAGGTACATTTCTGCGTCGTTAACGCTAGGCTGCGGCATTGATAGAAGAAGGCCTCCCTTCACACGCAGTAACTCTGGCATGAATAAGACATCTCCATTTGTGTCCACTCGTCTAATCGTCTCGTCGATTAGTGTGATGCCTTCGGCGAACCGCCCGCTCGCTGCAAGCCCTTCGACGAGCGGGAGTTCGAATTCCGTGGTGACCAGCTCGTAACGCAGCGCACGGAATTTCTCTAGAGAATCCTGCAAGCTCTCAACTCCGTCTTTTGTGTCGCCTCGACGGATGGCCAGGGCAGCTTTGAAAGCGCGTCCGACCGTTAGGAGAGGTCCTAGGGAACGGGATTCGGCATGGGAGATCAACGAGTCTGTGCATTCTTCGGCGCTATGCAGATCGCCGCTCCAAAGGAAAACCGACGCAGCGGAAGCCAAAACGACGGCTAGCGATGCCGGATGGTTCATAGGTGCAGCGCTCTTGATGGCCTGGCGCGCGCGTTCCACGGCCTGAGCCGGATAGCCTTGCAGCCACAGGGTCCGTGCCAGGGCGATGCCGGTACGATAGTGGCTATCGTAGGCAAAGTAGATCGTCGTCTGCCGGGAGCGCGGCCAATGCCGTAGCGAAGCCTCAAGCTCAAGGCGCGCGCCGCTAAGCTCGCCCATGAGATAGAGTGACCTCCCTAAAATGGAATGGGCTAACGCGAGAGCGGCCGGATCCTCAACGGTGTCGGCAAGGGTTCGGTTGCGTTTTGCGTACCGCAGGGCAGCACTGAAATCCCCGCCGCGGAAGTGGAACACGTGCAGCATGCCCAGCAAACCCACCTGGTGGAGGACGTCGCAACGTTCTTCGGCAATCGCCAGGCTTCTGTTCAAAGCCCCAAGCGCCGCATCGCTTTCTCCCCGCATGTGCATCGACGAAATCCCGAGGCCCGCCTGAAGATGCATCTCCTCGGCCCCCCCGCGAGCGGCCTCGTCGAGAGCGAGAATTGCGCGCTCCGACCAGCGATGGCATTCCGTAAGCAGAGACATGCCCAAGAAAACGGGTGCAGCCGCAGCGGCAAGTCCGACGCCAATTTCAACATTCCCGTTGGTGCCGAAGCACCATTCCAGGGCCGCGCGGACGTTGTTGATCGCGGCAAAGTCGGGTGCCTGTGCTACACCCGTAGCGAGGATCGGCCATTCCGTGCCGTACTGCTTCAGCCATAGCCGGTAGTAAGTTGCATGGCGCACCGCCAAGTCCGCGGCTTCTGCGTCGTCAATGCCGATGCCGAGGGCGTAAGCGCGCGTCGTGTCCAAGAGCCGGTAACGCACCATGGCCCCGATCGGCCGGGTCGCGACCATCGACTTGGCAACGAGGCTGTCGATGGCGCCAAAAACGTGCGATTGATCGACGATCGCGCTGGTCACGACAGCCAGCGCCGCATCGAGCGTAAAATGTCCGACGAATACGGCGAGCTGGCGCAGCACCACGCGTTCCAGTTCGGACAATAGCCCGTAACTCCAATCCAGGGTGGCCTGCAGGGTCTTTTGCCGAGGCGGCGCGGTGCGCGATCCCTGCCACAACAGTGTCAGACGTTGGTCGAGAAGTGCCGCAGTCTGCTGAAGACCGTAGGTGTCTACCCGTCTGGCCGTCAGTTCGATCGCTAGCGCCACGCCGCCGAGCTTGCGGCAGATATCCGCAACAATGGGTGCTTCGACATCGCTGACGATCAGCTGGGCACCGCTTGCGACCGCGCGTTCCACGAATAGTTGCGTCGCCGGGAATTCCTGCACAGTCACGGCAGTCAATCCCAGGCCGTCCGGAGGACACGCCAGCGCATCCAGTCGGTACGCGTGCTCACCTTCGACCCGAAGCGTCTCGCGGCTTGTCGCAAGGATATGGACTTGTGACGCGTGCTCGATGATCCTTGCCGCCAGCGCGGCAATCGCTTCTATGAGATGTTCGCAGGTGTCGAGAATCAGAAGAGTGCGCTTTTCGCGCAGATAGGCGATCAAGCTCGGGGTCGCGTCGTCAGACTGGACCGACAATCCCAGCATGGAGGCGACAACCGTCGGTACGAGTTTTGGATCGCTTAACATTCCAAAATCGACAAAGAGGACAGAGCCCGCGAAAACCGCCATGAGGTGATGGGCCACGGCGACGGCCACCGTAGTCTTGCCGACACCGCCGGCACCGACGATGGTGACAAAGCGCGAGGCGTTCAGTTGAGTCGACAGCTTGAGAACGTCGTCGTCACGGCCCACGATACGGCCGAGGCGAGCAGGAAGGTTGGCGTGGGAGAAATTGGCGGCTGCGACCGCCGTCCTCTCGGGCGGGCTGCTTGCTCGCGCGAGGGGGGCCACGAAGCAATAGCCACGCCCGGGCAGCGTCATGATGTACCGCCCGCCGTCCTTACCGTCGCCCAACGCCTTGCGCAGGCTCATGACGTGAAAGCGGAGGCTGCTTTCTTCGACGTTGACGTCGGGCCAGACCCGCGCCATCAGGTCCCGCTTGCCGATCGCCTCGTTGGGGTGGGATAGGAGCGCAATCAAAATATCGAAAGCGCGCGCGGTCAAAGGCACGGGTTCGCCGTCTTTGGTGAGGAGTCTTTCGCTCGCGACCAGGCTGAAAGGACCGAACGAAATGGTCTCTCTGGTCCGCGGCGCCGGCGTACTCTTGGCGTAGCCTTGCATGGCCGCCTGACACCTGAATAATCAAATCCTTAGCTTAATGATTTTCTCTGCCAAAACCTAGTGGTACGCGACAGCGCGCAAAAGCCCGCCGCCGCATTAATTCTCTTTCTATTTGGCAACGAACGCTTTCGTTGACAGCACTTTCCTGGGCATTTTTTCAACTCAGGGTTCTGCCGCCCCATCATGGGCCCTTGCCGGTTCGGCGCCGGCGACGGCTCGACACCTCACAACACATGACGGGCATTTGCCGTGGGCCCGGCGCAAGAAATTCAGCGCAGAAGGCCGATTGCCAGACCGCAGACGGCGGCAAGTCGGCGCTGGTACCTACGCTCGCAACAATAAACGGGACCTAACAACCCTTAACGAGCAATTTCCCGAGTCCCACGCGAATATCATCACGCACCAAGCGAAGAGCCAACCCGGCTAAATCCAAATTGTGCCTCAAACGAAAGGACGACTGCCATGAGCGCAACAACCATGAGACCCGACCAAACCGAAGAAGCCCTGTTCGTCTTCGATGTTTCCGATGAAGCGTTGGAGATTGCTGCGGGTGTGACGGGCGTACGGGTGAACTTCACCCTTGCCTCTTGCACCGGCCTGTCCGAGTGCCCCGCCTGACGGGCGGTTTCGGGTCGCTGCGAAGATCCAAAGGAGAGGATGCAATGAGCATTCTCATCAAGACAGTTGACGCAGTCGCGGCGGGCGCGCTGCTCGCCGCGAGCGTCCTGTTTGCCACGCAATTGAGGAGGACTGTGTCATGCTCGATAAACTAAAACGCACCGTGACCGTCGCCGCGGCGACGCTTGCCATCACTTCGCCGGCATTCGCTCAGTCATTCGATCCTGAAGAGGGAACCGGCAACGTTGTGTCGGAGCCGGTCGGCCAACAGGCGGGCCCCGTCCGAACCGGGCCACGTGCCGCTCGCTTCAGCGGGCTATACGCGTTCGTGCCGGGTCGGGCAGGCCGCGTGATCGTGACTGTCCCCGGTAACGCGGTAACCGTCGACAGGAACGACCCGGCGCTCACCGGCGGCGGCAGCCTCGGTTACAACCAAACCGTCGAGCGCGGCGCGTGAGCGTGCAGGCAGTGCCGCCGGCCCACGGCGTTCCGGCAGCTCCACAAATCGATCTGAAGGCTACGGCGAGTCACATGCGCCGTATCTCTGCACCAAGCAACCACTCCAAAACGGGAGACACATCGTGGATACGCTCAGAACGATCGCAAACGTCGATCACAGCCGCCGCCGCTTTCTCCGTGCCACAGGGGTGACCGCCGTCGCTTCCCAGCTCGGCATGCTGCCTTCAGCAAACGCACAGCCGGTCACTACGAAGGCGCCCGAGATCAAGCCGGGGACGAACGTCTCGTTTGGCCCGCTGAAACAGATCGACGCCGGCGACCTGAACGTTGGTTACGCGGAAGCAGGTCCGGCAGACGGCCCGCCAGTCATTCTTCTGCATGGCTGGCCCTACGACATTTACAGCTTTATCGACGTTGCACCCTTGCTCGCGTCCGCCGGCTACCGGGTCCTTGTTCCCTATCTGCGCGGCTACGGCGCGACGCGCTTTCTGTCGAGCGACACGCCGCGCAGCGGCCAGCCGGCGGCGGCCGCCGTCGACGCCATAGCTTTCATGGACGCGCTCAAGATCCGGAAGGCCGTCATCGGCGGGTTCGACTGGGGGGCGCGCACCGCAAACATCATCGCTGCGCTGTGGCCCGGGCGCTGCAAGGCCATGGTGTCGGTGAGCGGCTACCTGATCGGCAGCCAGGAAGCCGGCAAGATGCCGTTGCCGCCGGCCGCCGAGCTGCAATGGTGGTATCAATTTTACTTCGCCACCGAACACGGCCGGGCCGGCTACGACAAGTACCGGCACGACTTTTCCAAGCTCATCTGGCAGTTGGCTTCGCCGAAATGGAATTTCGACGACGCCACGTACGATCGCAGCGCGGCGGCATTCGACAACCCGGATCATGTCGCCATCGTCATCCATAATTACCGCTGGCGGCTCGACCTGGCGGACGGTGAGCCGAAATACGACGATATCGAAAATCGGCTTGCTCAGGGTCCGGCAATCGGTGTGCCCACCATCACCATGGAAGGCGATGCCAACGGCGCGCCGCATCCGGAGCCAGCTGCGTATGCCGGGAAATTCTCGGGGAAGTATTCTCACCGGACTATCACCGGCGGCATCGGGCACAATCTGCCTCAGGAAGCCCCGCAGGCCTTTGCTCAAGCGGTGGTTGATGTTGACGGTTATTGACCGGGGCCAACCCGGGGATTGCGGCCGCCCGCAACGGGAAAGGGTTTACATGAAAGCAAACCAGCTCTTGCTCGCCGCGATACTCGCCAGCTCAATCGTGGCTCCAATCGAAACCTTAGCCGAGGACAAGAGGATGATGGTGCATCCGATGACTCCCGCAGTGGGTCAGCTACCCATTGAAGGCGAGTTCCCCTCCCTGAGCGGTGCGACCGGGTGGCTGAATTCGCCGCCATTGACGGCGGCCGGACTGCGCGGAAAAGTCGTGGTGGTCGACTTCTGGACCTATACCTGTATCAATTGGCTACGCACAGAACCCTATGTCCGCGCCTGGGCCGCGAAGTACAAGGATCAGGGTCTGGTGATGATTGGCGTGCACACGCCCGAATTCGCCTTTGAGCACGACGTCGATAACGTCCGCCGGGCCGTGAAGGACATGCGAGTTGACTATCCGGTCGCGATCGACAGCGACTATGCGGTATGGAATGCCTTCAAGAACGAATACTGGCCGGCCCTCTATTTCGTCGATGCGCAGGGGCGTATTCGTCATCATCAGTTCGGCGAGGGTGACTACGAACAGTCGGAAAGGGTCATTCAGCAATTGCTTTCCGAGGCCGGAGCGGGCGGCATCAGCCGGGATCTGGTTACGGTCGTCGCCCGCGGGGCGGAAGTCGCCGCCGATTGGGACAACCTGAAGTCCTCGGAAAACTATGTCGGCAAAGAGCGCACCGAGGGCTTCGCGTCACCTGGCGGCGCCGTACTGGGCAAATCTCATGTTTATACTGCCCCGGCGCGCCTGCAACTCAATCATTGGGCCCTGGCGGGTGACTGGACCGTTGAGAAGCCGCTTATCGCGCTGAACAAGCCCAACGGGCGGATTGCCTATCGCTTTCACGCCCGCGATCTTCATCTCGTCATGGGACCGGCAGCGCGAGGAACTTCGGTGCGATTTCGCGTGCTCATCGATGGACAGCCGCCGGGCGCTGCTCACGGAATTGACGTCGACGACCAAGGCAACGGCACGGTCACCGAGCAACGGCTGTATCAGCTGATCCGACAACCGAAGCCCATCGCCGATCGACAGTTCGAGATCGAGTTTCTCGACTCCGGCGTGGAGGCTTTTGCGTTCACGTTCGGCTGACCCTACTAAACGCGGGGCGCTACAGCAGTTGTTCGGGCACGAAAGGCGCGAGCAACATGGTTTGAAGGCGCATCATCGGTGTGACCTCGGGCTCCGCGGAAAGCACAACCTCTCCTTGATCGCCCGTCGCCAGCCATTCGAGACTCTCGCCATCAGGGGCGAATCGCAGTCGGTAGGAGCTCTGCAGCTTGCTGATATTGATGACGCGGATGACTTCCTTCGCAAGTTCCGGACACCTGGCGAAGAGTCCGAGCTCGGTGTTCGTGCTCTCGGATCTCGGATCGAGATTCACCGACCCGATGTAAACCGTCGATTGGTCGATCGCTGCCATCTTGGCGTGCAGACGGCCAAGCGATGCGCCGGGAAGCCTGAGCCGTTCGTTGTGCTGGATGCGCGTTGGGCTTAGCTCATAGATGTCGACGCCGGTCCGCAGCAATTCGACGCGGTAGCGCGCGTATCCCGCATGAGCCAGGGGCACGTCGTTTGCGGCGAACGAATTGGTGAGGACGGTGACCTTGACATTGCGTTTTCTCAGGTCGCCGAATGCCCGAACCCCCATCGACCCCGGAATAAAGTACGAGGCAGAAATGACAACCTCGCTCTTCGATTCCATGACCCGATCCATGACATTCATCTGGGCGCTCATCGATCGCGCCGCTTCGGCCGACGTCGCCATGACCTTGGCAGGCTGATCGGCAAACGCGAACGCGGTGCCCCAAACGAGTCCGAGACGTCCGGCATCGAGATCGTCGCTTATCGGTCCATACCCGAGAATATCGAACGGCGACAAGACGAGCGACCTCATTTGCTCTCCGTCGTCGACCAGATGGTCGAAGCTGCGTCGCGCCTGCTCATGGTCTGCAGGTTCACCGAGGATGGCCTCCACGGGATAGGCCTGCGGGCTGTTCCAGTAAACGTCGAAGATGCCGGAGAGCTGACGAACGACGGGGCCCACTGTGAATACGTCCACGTCGATGAAGTTGCTCTTGTCGCTGCGCGTAAAGTATTCATCTGCGATGTTGCGCCCGCCCATGACAGCGGCTGCGCCGTCGGCGATGAAGAGCTTGTTATGCATCCGATGATTGAGCCGTCTGAAATCGGCGATCGACGCAACGTATCTGCTAACGACGTTCTGTCGTGCGCAGCAAAACGGATTGAACAGGCGTACTTCCACGTTCGGGAACGCCGCCAGGCCGCTAAACATCGGGTCGCCACCTGCCGTGTAAAGGTCATCCACCAGCAACCGCACCCGCACGCCGCGCAAAGCCGCGTCACGCAAGTTGCGCATCAGCAGGCGACCCGTGCGATCGTCTTGAATCAGATAGTACTGGACGTCGAGTGAGTCGCGGGCCCTGCGGGCAAGCTGGATCCGGGCATCGAGCGAATAGAAACCATCCGGCAAAAGCCGAAACCCCGTCAGTGTCTGCTCGGGGCTGGAGTCCTTTGCGATCCGAACCAGCGGACTGTCGGCGGAAGCTTGCTGCGCCGGTGAAAACGGCCGATCGACCTGCGTTGGCAGCACGCCGCAAGCCGACAGCAAGACTGACACCACCAATGCTACGGCGCCGCGAAGCCGCGATACAATGAACACTGATGTTCGGCTGGAGATAGTCATGGCACGTTTTCTCGCTTGCGCTCTTGCTTCGCTGGGACTCTCGCTCCCCGCGCACGCCGCGCTGGACATCGGCGACAGTGCGCCCACTTTCATCGCTCAGGCAGCGCTGGGGGGAACAGTCTACAACTTCTCGCTAGCCGAATCATTGAAGAAGGGACCGGTCGTTCTCTACTTCTTTCCCGCTGCATTTTCCGAAGGCTGCTCTATCGAAGCGCACGATTTCGCGGATGCGACAGAAGAGTTCAAGCGCCTCGGTGCAACGGTAATCGGCGTCTCCGGAGACGACATAGAAACGTTGACCAAATTTTCCGTCCAGGTGTGTCAGAGTAAGTTTCCCGTTGCCTCCGATAAGACGCAGGCAGTCATGAAGTCCTTCGACGCCGTGATGCAGACGCGGCCCGAATACGCCAACCGCATTTCCTATGTGATCGCTCCCAATGGCACTGTCGTTTTCCAATACATGAGCTTGAATCCAACCAAGCACGTGGAAAAGACGCTAGCCGCTGTGCGAAGTTGGGCGGACAGCAGGGACAAGAAATAACCGCTTGTCGACGGACGGCACTGATGGTTTACGTCGGTACGAGCGCCCCGTTGCAATCGACCGCTCGATGCCTTAAGGCGTGGCGTCCGCCAGTGGACATTTCAGCGCACTACTGAGGGTGAGAAAGCGACTCGATTCAGCAACATGGACGAGCCGACCATTCTTGGGCACGACGCTTGCTCGGTTGAATCCTAGGGCTGGCCACCGACCGGTGGCGCCTTTATTGTTCCCTTGGGTGCCACTAGGTGACGCCCTGCGGCGCTTCGGGGCTAGCTTATCGGATCGGGACACAGCAATGGCGAACTACAAGGAATCCCCCGTGATGCATATGCGCTGCGCGACCGTGTCGCGGTTCTTCGCCATCTCCAGGCTTCTGTCTCCCCCAGGGTCAATGTCCACCGACTGAATTGACAAATGAGCCCAGGTCGCATCCCCACTATCCGTTCCAGACTCGCTTTGCTCGTCATCGCTTGCGTGGTCCCGGCGTCCTTGATGGCCGTCGTGCTGATCTCTTATAGCTACGAGCGTGAGCGCGGAAGACTCGTGCGCGACTCCATAGCGACGGCGCGCGCACTGACGTCTGCAATGGACCGCGACTTGGCCGGCGTGCAATCGGCCTTGTACGCGCTCGCCACCTCGCCCCATCTGTCCTCCCACGACTTTCGAGCTTTCCACAGCCAGGCGAAAGAAGTGCTGCCAAACCTGATCGCCAATAACATAGTTCTCATCGACGCGAACGGTCAGCATCGGGTCAATACCCTTCGGTCATTCGGTGAACCTCTGCCTTCCGCTAGCTCACCTCAATTAGCGCGGATATTCGAAACGGGTCGGCCGGTCATCACGGATCTATTTCCCGGACCGGCGATCGGCAGGCTGGTAGTCGCCATCGGAGTTCCAGTGCGCGTGGATAAGAAAATTGTTTACAGCCTGAACGCGGGCATAGTCCCCGAGCGTCTGTCCAGCATATTGACTCAGCAGCGTCTACCGCCAGACTGGATTGCGGCAATTTTTGACAGCACGGGCGCTGTTGTAGCCCGCACGCACGAAATGAATCGATTCCTCGGAAAGAAAGGTTCTCCGGCACTGGTCAACCGAATGCGAGAGGTCGCCGAGGACTCCCTGGAGAATACGACGCTGGAAGGCATTCCAGTTCTGACGGTGTTCAGTCGATCCGCCGTCTCCAACTGGACGATCGCCATAGGAATACCTCTTAAGGACGTGACGAGCGAGCTGGGGCGCTCGCTATGGTGGCTCATTCTCGGCTTGGCGATCCTGCTCACGAGCAGCCTGGCCTTGGCCTGGGTCATTGGGGGCCGGATTGCCCGGGCGGTTCGCGGCCTCGGCGACCCCGCGCTCGCCTTGGGTTTGGGCGAGGCGGTGACGGTCCCTTCCCTTCGCCTGAAGGAAGCTGATGAGGTGGGCCAGGCCCTTATGAAGGCATCAAGAATGTTACAGGAAGCCCAACATCGAGCACATCACGATGCGCTGACAGGCCTTGCAAACGGCCTCCTGTTCACTGAAATCGTCGACCACCAACTGTCGATCTGCCGCAGAACCGGAACCACGTTGGCCGTCCTTTATGTCGACATCGACGGATTCAAAGCTGTCAATGACGCGCACGGTCATGCAACCGGTGATCAGTTACTGCGCGCAGTCGCAGCGCGGCTCAAGAGCGGAATTCGGAGCACCGATGTCGCCGCCCGCTTAGGTGGTGACGAGTTCGCGATCCTCCTGGTACTTATCGGCGCGGAAGCGGCTGCAAAAGTGGCTCGCAAACTGGAAGATTGTATTTCGCTTCCTTACCCAATCGATCAATTAACGATCGAAATCTCAGCTAGCATTGGAGTTGCGGCATACCCGGATTCGGGAACCAATAGCCAAGAACTTCTGCACCGCGCAGACGAGGCGATGTACGAAGCCAAGTCAGGTCGCAAACGGCGGCCGACCGTGCGCCGCCTAGAATTATTAGTTCAAGCTGTCTAGACGCCGAGGTCGCTTCAATAGCGCCGACTCGATCGCCCAATCGCCCAGCGACCGGGAATCACAGTTGTAACTTGAATCGGTCGATTTGTAATCCGAAACCCGCATAAGCGGCGCAAAGTGTCTTCCGTCGATGCCAACAGACTTCGCGGATCATGATCTCTCGCTACGCCCTATGCCTCGTCCTCGCGCTGCCACCGCTTTCGCTCGGAATCACTGATGCCGTCGGGGCTGATGCGCAAATCTACAAGTGCGCACAGCCGAAGGGCACTGTCCTCTACACCGATCAACCGTGCAAGGGCGGTACGGCAATGGACATTCGACTCGGTCCCGCCGACCCTGCGGCGCCGGGGCGCCTTGCTCATGCGCAGGCCGAGCTCGATGCGGCAGCAACGCAACGCAAAGCCGAGGAAGAAATAGCTGCGGCGCGTCGCGAAGAATCGAATCGACTCCACCTGGAGTCAGAGGCGGAGCAAGAGCCGACCGAACCCTCAGCGGACTACCCCGATGTGCCTTATGGTTCTGTGTATGGACCGGCCAAGGGGCATGCGCACCGCCGCGGCTCGCCGTCCAAGCGGCACGAGGACACGCCCGCACGCCGCGTTGATCTTTTGCCTTCGGAACACATTTTTCGACCGCCGAGATAGTATTCGGTAACCAAATTAGCGGCTGAACGTCGCGTGTACACGTCGAGCTTGGCTCATCACCGGCGTGAACAGCGGCTTCGGCCATCACATGACAGAGCAACTTCTTGCGCGCGGCGACGCGTCGCGAGGCGCTGAAGCCGTACAGCGTTAGACTTCTCCAATCCGGCTCGCACCCGAACATGCGCAACGCTCCCGACTTCGCGTCGCCCTCCATACCCTGCCGCTTCGGCCGCTTCGAATTGCGCCCGAGCGAGCGCGCCCTGCTCGCGGACGGTACGCCGGTCGCCGTCGGTGCTCGCGCGTTCGATCTGCTGGCCGCGTTCGTGGATCGTCCCGGCACGTTGATTACCAAGGATGATCTCCTCGCCACCGTATGGCCGGGGCTCGTCGTGGAGGAGAACAACCTGCAGGTGCAGGTGTCCGCGCTGCGCAAGATCCTCGGGCAGAGCGCTCTTGCCACCATACCGGGGCGAGGCTATCGATTCAATCTGGTCGTAACATGCGCCGAGGCCCTCGCGCCGCCCGTCGACAATCGCGAGCCTGCGCCCGATGAATCCGACCAAACGCGCGCATCGACGACCCGCACCAACTTACCTTCGCGGCTACCGGTGCTTTATGGCCGCGCGGACGATTCTGCGGCGATCGCGGCGTTGCTGCGTGAACATCCAGTAGTGACGATCACGGGCTCCGGCGGCATCGGCAAGACGCGAGTCGCGCAAGCGGTAGCGCATCAAATCGTGACAGGAGCCGCAACCGACTACCCGGATGGCGTCTGGTGGGTGGAGCTCGCCGCGCTCGCCGATGGCGCGCTCGTGCCCTCGGCCGTGGCCCAGGCGATGGGAATGCGAATCGCGAGCGAACCCCCTACGGCGCTCATGCTGCGATCACAGCTCGCCCCGCAGCGCGCCTTGTTGGTACTGGATAATTGCGAGCACTTGGCGGACGCCGTGGCAGCGTTGGTCGACACCGTGAAGGCAGGCGCGCCGCGCGTGAGCGTCCTCGTGACGAGCCAGGAGACGCTCAAGGCGGCCGACGAGCACGTGTATCGTCTGGGCGGGCTTGCAGTTACCGACGCCGCCGACGCGGATAGCGCGTCCGGGTCCGGTGCGGTCGAGCTGTTCGCAGCGCGCGCGCAGGCGGTCGACCCGCGCTTCAGGCTGACCGCGGCCAATTTGCCGGCGGTGATCGAGATTTGTCGGCGCCTGGATGGCATTCCACTCGCCATCGAGCTCGCAGCCGCGCGGCTCCCGTTGCTCGGCGTGGAAGGGCTGCGTGCGCGCCTGCACGAGCGCTTCAACCTGCTGACCGGCGGTGCGCGCGTGGTTCTGCGTCGCCATCAGACCTTGCGCGCGACGCTGGAATGGAGCCACGCGCTTCTCACCCCCGACGAGCAGGCCGTGTTCCGGCGACTGGGGGTATTCGCGGGCGGCTTCACCCTGGAGGCGGCTCAGCACGTCGCGAGCGACGAGCGTATCGATCCGTGGACCACGCTCGATCACCTCGGCGCGCTGGTGGACAAGTCGCTGGTGCTGGCCGAGGGCGATCCCATCCCGCGCTACCGGATGCTGGAAACCACGCGCGCGTATGCGCTGGAGCGGCTCGTCGAAGCGGAGGAAATGCAAGCGACCCTGCGCCGCCACGCGCACGCGGTGCTCGCGTTGCTGGAACCGTTCGAGCAGTACGAGTGGCGCTGGCCAGCAAGCGTCGGCGTAGTACCTGCCGCGAAGGTCGAGCTCGACAACCTGCGCGCGGCGCTCGAATGGACGGATTCGGCCGCAGAGGGTCCGCTCGCCGTGGCGCTGGCCGGCGTGTCGCACAGTGTGTGGTGGTCGTCGTCCCACATGGCGGAAGGCCTGGCGCGTTGTCTCGCTTTGCGCCGGCACGTCGATCCCGGCGTGTCAGACACGGCCGCGGCGCGATTCTGGCTCACGACCGCCAGGCTCGGCGTCTATTCAATCCGACGCGAAAGCTACGACGCCGCGGTGCGGGCAGCCGCGCTGTACCGCGAGCTCGGCGACCATCAGCGCTGGTTCGAGGCGCTGACCTTCGCTGCCGTGCAAGGCACGCGTTTCGCAACCGTCGTGGAGATGGACGCGCAGATCCAGGAAGCCGCGCGCCTGGAGCGTCCCGAATGGCCGGCGCGCCAGCGAGCCAAACTGCAGTTCGCCCGCTGTTTCTGGTTCGCCCGCCAGGGTCGGATCGAGGGTGCGCTTGCGTGCGCGCAGCAACAGGTCGCGATCTGTCGCGACGACGGCATCGAAGTCGCTGCGTTGTACGCCACGTCCAATGTCACCCTCATGGAATCGCTGCTTGGTCTTCCGCGGGAAGCGCTCGAGCAGGCGCGCACGGCGATTGCCCGTCTCCATGAGCTGGACGCCGACGCCGGCGCAGGCCATCTCTATTACAGCGAAGTGATCGCGCTGCTGATGCTCAATCGGTCAGAGGAAGGATTCGTGGCCGCGCGCAACGCGTATCCGCGACTGTCGCGCGAAGGCGACCATTACCGGCTGTTGTTGCCGCTGGCGCTACTCAACGCGCTGCATGGCCGGCTGGACGCCGCTGCGCGCGTCGCAGGGTTCGACGGCGCCATCCAGGCGCGCAGCGGCGAGAACGTGAGCATCGTCGCGCCACTGCTCCATAAGCGCCTCGACCCGCTGCTGGCCGCGGGTCTTTCGCTCGACGAGCACGCGCGGCTCGTCGCTGAAGGCTCGGCGCTGCGCGACGAGGATGCGTTCAAGCTGGCATTCGACGATGTAGCATAGCGTCGGCCAGGCTGCTCAGGGTCGCCTGCCCGCGGACGACGATGCGTAGGTTCGGAAGTTCCGGCAATCTCCCGCCATCCCGGAGAGCCCCGGACTTCGCTTGGAGGCAAAACACACCCGTTGCTTCGGTCCGATAAGCAAGCGGTTCGGCAAATCAACTCGAAAGCAACACGAGCCAGGGGCTCTGCAGCACACTGGGAACGCTGCTTGTTCTGGCAACACGACGCGCAGGGAGATCTTGAGGAGGAGTACAGGCATGGCACGCATTATCGGCGGCATCGCCGCCTCGCACACGCCGACCATCGGCTTCGCGTACGACCGCAACAAGCGCGACGACCCGGTGTGGGCGCCGATCTTCGAGAATTTCGCGCCGCTGTCCGCCTGGCTCGCGGAGAAGCGTCCAGACGTCCTGCTGTGGATCTACAACGATCACGTCACGTCGTTCTTCTTCGACCACTACTCGGCGTTCGTGCTGGGCGTGGGCCCCGAGTGGCAGGTTGCCGACGAAGGCGCCGGCGCGCGCGATCTGCCGCCGGTGAAGGGGCATCCGCAGCTCGCCTCGCACATCGGCCGCTCCCTGATGGCCGACGAGTTCGACATGTCCTTCTTCCAGAACCGGGCGCTGGACCATGGCTGCTTCTCGCCACTCTCGGTGCTTTGCCCGCACCATCCGGAATGGCCAGTGAGCATCGTGCCGCTCCAGATGGGCGTGCTGCAGTTCCCGATCCCAAGCGCACGCCGCTTCTACAAGCTCGGACAAGCGCTGCGGCGCGCGATCGAAAGCTATCCCGAGGATCTGCGGGTCGCGATCGCTGCGACCGGCGGCCTGTCGCACCAGGTGCACGGCGAGCGCGCCGGCTTCAACAACCCGACGTGGGACAGCCGGTTCCTCGATCTCTTCGAGCGTGACCCGGAACAGCTGGCCGCGATGACCATCGCCGAATATGCCGAGCTCGGCGGGTTCGAAGGCGCCGAAGTCGTCATGTGGCTGACCATGCGCGGTGCGCTGTCGGCGAACGTCGTGTGCAAGCACCGCAGCTACTACCTGCCCTCGATGACCGGCATCGCGACGGCGATCTACGAGGGCATGGACGACGTGCCCAACCCGGTCGTCGTCGAGCGCCAGCGACGCCACGTGGCCAATGAGCTCTCCGGCGTCGAACGACTCGAAGGCACCTACCCGTTCACGCTCGAGCGCAGCGTAAAGGCGTTCCGCATCAACGACTACCTGCACCGAATGATCGAGCCGAGCCATCGAGAGGCGTTCCTCCGCGATCCCGAAGCGAGCTTCGCCGCTGCCGGCCTGACCGAAGAAGAGCGCGACCTGATTCGTCGACGCGACTGGCGCGGCCTGATGCACTACGGCGTCATCTTCTTCATGCTCGAGAAGCTTGGTGCCGTTAGCGGCGTGTCGAACCTCCACATCTACGCTGCGATGCGAGGCGAAACGCTCGAAGTCTTCCAGCGCACCCGCAATGCTCCGGGCGCGCTGTACTCGGTAGCGGGCAAAGGGGCCGGCAATCTCGGCTGGGACCAGCCGGCCGGCACGGCAAGCCAGGGCTGAGCGGCGCAGAACCTTAGACCTGCGGTCACGACCTCCCCGATACGCATGCGATCATGAAACACCGCCTTCGAACGGAAGTAATTCGATGATCATCGACATCCACGGCCACTACACCACCGCACCCAAGGCGCTCGAGACGTGGCGCAATCGCCAGATCGCCGGCATCACCAATCCGGCGGAGATGCCGAAGGCATCCGAGCTCTCCATCGGCGACGACGAGCTGCGCGAATCGATCGAGAGCAACCAGCTGCGGCTCATGCGCGAGCGCGGCCTCGACCTCACGATCTTCAGTCCGCGCGCGAGCTTCATGGCGCATCACATCGGCGATTTCCAGGTCTCTAGCACGTGGGCAGCGATCTGCAACGAGCTGTGCCACCGGGTGAGCCGGCTCTTCCCGGACCACTTCATTCCGGCCGCGATGTTGCCGCAGAGTCCGGGCGTGGACCCGGCGACGTGCATTCCCGAGCTCGTCAAGTGCGTGGAGGAGTTCGGCAATGTGGCGATCAACCTCAATCCCGACCCGTCTGGTGGACACTGGAACTCCCCGCCGCTGTCCGATCGCCACTGGTACCCGATCTACGAAAAGATGGTCGAGTACGATATCCCTGCAATGATCCACGTGAGCACGAGCTGCAATCCGTGCTTCCACACGACGGGTGCGCACTACCTCAACGCGGACACCACCGCCTTCATGCAATGCCTCACATCCGACCTGTTCAAGGACTTCCCGACGCTGCGCTTCGTCATTCCGCACGGCGGCGGCGCGGTGCCGTATCACTGGGGCCGCTTCCGCGGGCTGGCGCAGGAGATGAAGAAGCCGTTGTTGAAGGACCATCTGCTCAACAACGTCTTCTTCGACACTTGCGTCTATCACCAACCCGGCATCGACCTGCTCACGCGCGTGATTCCCGTAGACAACATTCTGTTTGCGAGCGAGATGATCGGCGCGGTGCGCGGCATCGATCCGGAGACGGGCCACTCCTACGATGACACGAAGCGCTACATCGAAGCGGCGCACATCGATCCGGATCACCGGCACAAGATTTACGAATCCAACGCGCGGCATGTCTACCCGCGGCTCGATGCGGCACTGAAAGCGAAAGGACGTTGACCATGTACGAACTCGGAGTCGTCTATCGCAACATCCGGCGAGCCGACAGCGACCTTGCCGCCAGGCTCGGCGCTTTCGGAACCGCGACCGTGCACGAGGCGATGGGACGATTAGGTTTGATGAAACCGTACATGCGCCCCGTCTATGCCGGCGCACAGGCCTCGGGCACTGCCGTGACCGTGCTGCTGCACCCCGGCGACAACTGGATGTTGCACGTGGTCGCCGAGCAGCTGCGGCCCGGCGACATCGTCGTTGCTGCGGTAACGGCCGACTGCAGTGACGGGTATTTCGGCGACCTGTTGGCGACCAGCTTCAAGGCGCGCGGCGCGCAAGGGCTCGTCATCGATGCCGGCGTCCGCGACGTGCGCGTGCTGACCGAAATGAAGTTCCCGGTATGGAGCAAGGCGATCTCCGCCAAGGGCACGGTGAAGGCCACCCTAGGCTCCGTGAACATCCCCGTCGTATGCGCAGGCGCCTTGGTCACCCCAGGCGACGTCATTGTGGCCGACGACGACGGCGTGGTGGTGGTGCCGGCGACCCTCGCGCAGAAAACGCTGGAGGCTGCGGCAGCGCGCGATGCGAATGAAGGCGAAAAGCGCGCGAAGCTGGCCGCCGGAGTCCTGGGCCTGGACATGTACAACATGCGCGAGCCGCTGCAAAAGGTCGGATTGAAATACCTCGATTGATCCAGACGTGCCGGACATGACCGTCGAATCACGCAAGGACCGCATTACGGGCATCTCCTCGATGGCGATGCGTAACGTGTTGGCTGAGTTGGGCGATGCTTACGAACAGCAGTCAGGGCAGCCGGTCTCTGTGGTTTCCGTGGGTGGCGTTGATGCGGCCCGCCGGGTTGACGATGGTGAAGCGTTCGACTTCGTCGTGCTGGCAGCCGATGCGATCGAGCAGTTGGCAGCTAGCGGCCGCGTCGCTCCGGACAGTCGAACCGATCTCGCCCATTCCAGCGTAGCGATAGCGGTGGCCGCCGAGGCGCCACGACCCGACGTCGGTAGCGAAGCGGCGATTCGCGACGCCGTCCTGCGCGCCCGCAGCATCGGGTATTCGACGGGTCCGAGCGGTGCGTACATTGTCCGCCTGTTCGAGCGCTGGGGCATCGCCGAAGCCATTGCGCCGCGCATCGTGCAAGCTCCGCCCGGCCTACCCGTGGGCACGCTCGTGGCACGCGGCGATGTCGAGCTCGGCTTCCAGCAGTTGAGCGAATTGATGCACCTGCCGGGCATCGACGTCATCGGCCTGCTTCCACCGGAGATCCAGGCGGTAACCGTATTCTCGGCGGCGGTATGCACCGCATCGAACCGTCCTGCGGCCGCCGAGGCGTTGCTCTCCTTCCTGGCTTCACCAGAAGCCGATACAACGAAGCGCCGCCATGGTATGGAGCCAGCATGAGACCGCACGGCCGCCCCGACGCCAGGCTGTCCGTTCCTCGGCGAGGAGTCATTGCCGTGCTGCCGGGGGCGGCTGCAAATTAACGTCAACTGAACGGGAAGACCAAGCGATGGCAGATCAAAACAACTTCGGTATTGCGGGTCTTCTCGGGTGGCCGGTGGCGCACTCGCGCTCGCCGGTCATCCATAACCACTGGCTCGCGCACTACGGCATTCCCGGGCGCTACGTCCTCTTTCCGGTGCCGCCGGAGATGCTCGAAGCGGCGGTGCGCGGCATGGCGGCGCTCGGTCTGCGCGGCTGCAACGTCACCACGCCGCACAAGCAGGCGATCTTTCCGCTGCTCGACCGCGTCGACGACCTCGCGCGCAAAATCGGCGCGGTCAACACGGTCGTCGTGGAGAAGGATGGAACGCTCACCGGATTCAACAATGACGGCAACGGCTTCATCCAGAGCCTGCGTGACGCCGATCCGAAGTGGCGCCCCGACAGCGGGCCAATCGTGGTGCTGGGCGCGGGCGGTGCGGCGCGTGCCGTGGTGGCAAGCCTGGCGGCGCAAGGCGCGAAGGAGATTCGCGTTGCCAATCGCACGCTGGACAAGGCGCAGGAGATCGCCGATGCCGTCGGTCCGGTGGTGAAGGTGCTGCCGTGGGATCAGCGCGGCGACGCACTCGACGGGGCTGCGCTTCTCGCCAATGCGACGAGCCTCGGCATGGCCGGCAAGCCGCCGCTCGAGATCTCGCTCGATCGCCTTCGCAAGAGTGCGCTGGTCGGAGACCTCATCTACATCCCGCCGGAGACGCCGCTGCTTGCGGCGGCACGCGTGCGCGGAAACATCATCGTCAACGGCCTCGGCTTGCTGCTCAATCAGGCGCGGCCGGCGTTCAACGCGTGGTTCGGGGTCATGCCCGAGATCACGCCGGCGCTGCGGCAGGCCATCGCCGCCACCTTCTATTGAGCATTACGAAAATGCGTGACGCTCGGATCCCAAATATCGTCATTCCCGCGCAAGCGGGAATCCATTTTGCCCGGTACGCAAAGTTAAAATGGGTCCCCGCTTTCGCGGAGACGACGAGTCTTGTGCAATCTGTCACCCAATTCGGTAATCCTCGGTAGACGCTTCGGTCATGGACGCCGGTATCTTCGAAGAGCCGAAGATCGACTGCCACGTGCACGTCCTCGATCCCGCGCGCTTCGCCTATCAGCCGAACACGCATTACGCCCCGGCCGGCCAGGAGTTGGGCACGCCGACGCAGTTTGGACAGCTGATGGACGCGTACGGCACGCGCTACGCGCTGCTGGTCGGGCCGAACTCGGGCTATGGCCTCGACAATTCCTGCATGCTCGATACCATCGCGCGCGGCCGGGGCCGCTACAAGGGTGTCGCAGTGGTTCGCAACAACGTGACCTTGGAGGAATTGGAGAGACTCAAGCGCGCGGGTGTCGTCGGCGTGGCATGGAACGTCACGCACTACGGCGTCGATTACTACCGCGACGCGGAGCCGCTCCTGCAGAAGCTCCTGGCGCTCGACATGTTCGTCGATATCCAGGTCGAGCACGACCAGCTTCTGCCAATGCTGCCGATGCTTGCCGATTCCGGCGTTCGCATCCTCGTCGACCATTGCGGCCGTCCCACGGTGGATGTCGGGCTCGGCCAGCCGGGCTTTCGGGCGCTGCTCGAGCTTGGTACAACGAGGCGCGCCTTCGTCAAGCTCTCCGGGTTGGTGAAGTTCTCGCGCAAGCCGGCGCTGTACGACGATGCGTGGCCCTTCGTCACGGCGCTCGTCGACGCCTTCACGCTCGACAATTGCCTGTGGGCGTCGGACTGGCCTCACCTTCGCGCGTCGGTGCGCGTCGACTACGGCGTGCTGCTTCACCTCGCGCTCACGCTGTTTCCGAACGCGTCCGACAGGCGCAAGCTTCTGTGGGACACGCCGCGCAGGCTTTTTGGCTTTGCGTCGTGACTTCGATGAGTTGCGACGCAGCCAGAGCCCTTCCGCAACGACCATCGCACTCAGCCGCCGCAAGGCTCGCGGCATGGACAGCGAGTCTGAGGCTCGGTCGTCGTGAACGCAGCGGGTTTTCTTCCGGAGGAACTCATGTGCGAAAAGTGTGTGACACGCGTAAGAGATCTGCTTGGCGTACTGCTATTGGGTACGGCGCCGCTCGCTCCATTAACCGTGCATGCGCAGCCTTATCCCAACCGGCTGATCAAGATCATCGTTCCGTATGCCGCCGGCGGTGCGGTCGACATCGTGGCGAGGACCATCGCACAGCCGCTTTCGGAAGCGCTGAAGCAACCGGTGATCGCCGACGACCGCCCGGGTGCCAGTGCGAACATCGGGATGGAGCTGGTCGCAAAAGCGGCGCCGGATGGCTACACGTTGCTGATGGCCTCGAACGGCATCGCGACGAACATGGCACTGTTCCCGAATCTGACGTTCGATGGCCGTCGCGATTTCGCGTCCATCGCGAAAATCGGTTACGCGCCGCTGGTGATCGTCGTGCCTGCTTCGTCGCCGGCGAAGTCGCTGAAGGATCTGATCGCGATGGCGAAAGCGGAACCCGGCAAGCTCACCTACGCCTCTGCGGGCAATGGCAGCTCAGGCCACCTGGCAGCCGAGCTCCTCAAGTCGACGGCGAAGATCGATGTGCTGCACATCCCTTACAAGGGAGGCGCGCCCGCCATCACCGACCTTCTGGGCGAGCGCATTTCGTTCATGCCCATCAATCCCGTCGAAGTGATGGCGCATATTCGCGCCGGCCGACTGCGCGCGCTTGCCGTCGCGAGTGACAAGCGGTTTCCTTTGCTGCCCGATGTGCCGACCGCCGCCGAGGCGGGTCTCGCGGGTTACGAGGCGTCCGTCTGGTGGGGCCTCGTTGCGCCGGCCAAAACTCCCGTGGAGATCGTTCTACAGCTCAATGCCGAGACCAACAAGGCGCTTGCGAATCCCACGATCGCGAACAAGTTGGCCGAGCTCGGAGTCGTCGTCACGCCGGGCACGCCCGACCAGTTCGCTGCGTTCATCAAGTCGCAGACCGAAATCTGGTCGGGCGTCGTCAAGTCCGCCGGCATCAAGCCTGACTGATTGAAGCGGGCGAACCTCCTCCAGCAAGTCGCGCCACTTTGCGACAGCCGATTCGAAATCTTCCATTCTGCAGGTGCTACTGGCCGTAATTCTGTGGCCGCGCTGTCGATGCTTGGGCACATGACCGGATGGTGCAACTGCGCTTCATCCGTCCCGGCGCCTTCGTGGCGCACTGTTGGCGGTAGGGCAGCACACGCGCTTGCACCATGTGCCAGCCCCGATGTTGACTGCGCCCGATAACGATCGCACAATGTAGACATACGACCCCGGTTGTGTATACAAATAGTCGCTTTAGGCCCGCGTAAACCTAGTTATTGTAGACTTGCGGGGGCCTTTCACTCGGGACGTCAGCACGGATCGCATTCGTACACCTCAACGACCTAGTAGGAGGAACCATGAAGTATGAATTTTCCCAATGCAATGCGTCGGGCAAGCGGCAGCGATTGAGAAACTATGTCGCATCGCCGCTCACCGCGGCCGCCGTCATGTTGTGTGCGGCACCTGCCGCGGCGACCGGCTGCTCTGATCTGATGGGCATGTCGTTGCCGAATACGACGATTACGCTGGCCCAATCATATGCGGCGGGAAGCATCGTATCGGGCACGACAACCGCCCCGGTCGGCCTGTGCCGCGTAGCGGCGACCGTGAAGCCGGGTCCGCAGTCGAACGTCCGCTTCGAAGTATGGATCCCGACCGACGGAAGCTGGAACGGCAAGTACCAGCAAATCGGCAACGGCGGATTCGCCGGTTCGATCTCGCTGTCCGGTATCGCGAACGCGGTGTCGCGCGGCTACGCCACGGCCGGCACCGACGACGGCACCTCCGGTCCACCATCGGGAGCGCCGGCGTTCATCAACAACATGGACGTTTTGCTCGACTACGGATTCCGCGCCATCAAGGCGACCACCGACGATTCCAAGGCGATCATTAACGCTTTGATGGGCAAGGCGCCGGACTTCTCCTATTTCGTCGGGTGTTCCGACGGAGGTAGAGAAGCGTTGCAGGAGGCGCAACGCTTTCCAAATGACTTCGACGGAATCATCGCAGGGTCGCCGGTCAATGATCAGGTGGGCGAGTTCGGCTCCGCCTATCTCTACAACGCCCAGGCGACGCTCACCGGACCGCAAACCAACGGCGTTCCAGACGCCTACATCCCCACAAGCAAGCTGCCGATTCTCACCAGCGCGGTACTGGCGCGATGCGTTGGCAAAGATGGTGGCGTGGCAAGCGACGCGTTCTTGAATGATCCGCGCCAGTGCAAGTTCGACGCCTCGTTTGTCCAATGCAGTGCCGGGCAGGATCCGAATACTTGCCTGACACCCGCGCAGGTGCAAGCAGCGCAGAAGCTCTACGCGGGCCCGCACGACGGCCCCGTCCTGCTGTTCCCAGGCCTTGAGCCGGGCGGCGAGGCGCAGACCGGAGGCTGGACCACCTGGATCACCGCCGCTTCACCCACATCGTTCAGCAGCCAATACACGCTCGGTATGGGTTTCGGATGCAGCCTGATGCAGGGTGTGACGAGCTGCAACTATCTAGCCATTGACGTCGTCGCGCAGGACAAGGCTGCACGGCAGATCTTGCAGCCAATCCTCAGCTCGGTAAACCCCGATCTGAGCGCGTTCAGGGCGCACGGGGGCAAGCTGATCCAGTATGCAGGATGGTCGGATGCCGCCATTCCACCTCAGAACGGGCTCAATTATTACCGCAAGGTAGTGCAGACCATGGGCGGCGACCCGACTAGCTTCTACCGCGTATTCATGGCGCCGGGGATGGCGCATTGCAGCGGCGGGCTCGGTCCGAACGCATTCGGCAACGGCACCAGCAACGGCCCGGTGATCGACGCCGCCCACGATCTGGTGAAGGCGCTCGAGCAGTGGAGAGAGCAGGGGATCGCTCCGGCCAGCATTATCGCAACGCATTACGTGAACAACGTCGTGAACCAGGGCGTCCAATTCCAGAGACCGCTCTGCCCGTTCCCTCAACGTGCCGAGTATGTGGGGCAAGGCGATCCTAACAGCGCTGCGAGCTTCGCGTGCGTAACGCGTCCGGATCTGTTCGATCTGCGCAACATCGACATTCAACGCGCCTATCAGTGAGGCAGTTAGTTGTGGTTTCTACGGCCGTTGTTCAGCGAACTGAACGATGCGGCTAGAGTGGTGTTTGCTGGCGAAGGCTTTTGGTCCGCAATAATTCGCGCCGTGTGCCTGTCCGAGGCGATTCGTACTCGGGCTGGAATCGGCGTGTGAAACAAACCGCGCCAATGCGCCTCCCAGGCGCATTGGCGAAGAGCAGCGCGTGCGGGCGGTGGGGATGATGCGCAGGAGTTGTCGCGTCGGCTTAGTGCCATCGAGCGGGCGGTGCACGCGGTGCGCGTTGTAATAATCCGCGACGAAGAGTTGCGCCTCATCCCGGTTGGGACCCCGATCCTCTCGATGTAGCGCTCGACGTATGAATCTTCAGAGCTTACTTACGAGGTCTCGTCGGAGTTCTCCGGCAGCAGCTTCAGCTTGTCCACCATTCGGCAGAGCTCTGCGAGCGATGCGGCTTTGATCTTCCGCATCATGTTGCTGCGATGTACTTTCACCGTAGTTTCGGTGATGCCCATCTCGCCGGCAATCTGCTTGTTCAACCGGCCCTGCGCAACCTGAATCAGAATCGCGCGCTCACGCGGAGTCAGTACTTCGAATCGCGCTCTGAGCGCGCTCAGGGCTTCTACATTCTCGCGGCGCGCAAGGTCGCGAGCGAGCCCAACATTTACAGCATCCAGAAGATCCTGGTCTCGGAACGGCTTCGTGAGAAACTCGATGGCGCCGCCCTTCATCGCCTGCACGGTCATCGGAATGTCGCCATGTCCGGTGATGAAGACGATCTGGGGTTTGACGCTTGCCGCGGCGAGATCGCGCTGAAAATCCAAGCCGCTCCGGCCCGGCAATCGCACATCGAGGACCAGACAGGTGGGGCTATCAGGCAGTTCGGATCCCAGATAGTCGGGGATGCACGAAAATAGTCGGGGATGCAGGCCCACCGACCGCAACAGTCGTCCGAGCGATTCGCGAAATTCCGGATCGTCGTCGATGACCACCACGCAGGTATTTAAACCCGGTGCCGCTTTCGCTTGCGATCGAAGGTCCACGGAAAAGCGCCTTTTTCCCCTTGAAAGTTCTCGCCAACTTCTCCCGCCGCTCTTTGATTCCAAGTCTAGCCCCAACGTATTCACTTGGACAGGCCGCATTCGGTTTATGCCTCTAAACCAAGGTTTAGAGTTCCGAAGTTGGTAGCGCGCTATTCTTGGCGGCAACAGCGATGCTCAACCGCGCTTTCAGGCATGGCGGTGGGGTCGCGAGTAGTGAGCCGGAGGCCGTATTGTCTAAGCAGTCAGTGATCTCGATCGTTGATGACGACCAGTCCTTTCGCGACTCCATGCGAAGGCTGCTCAAGTCGCTGGGCTACCCCGTCGCGGTGTTTCCGTCCGCCGGCGAATTCCTCGCATCCCCCAAGCTCGCCGCCACTGCCTGCCTGGTCGCCGATGTTCACATGCCTGCAATAACGGGTATCGAGCTCTACAGACAGTTGATCGAAACCGGGCACGCGATCCCAACGATCCTCGTCACTGCCTATCCGGATGACAACGTTCGCAAGCGCATGTTGAGCATGGGGGTCGAGTGCTACCTGCCCAAGCCATTGGAGGAAGCCGAGCTGATCGGCTGCCTTCGTTCCGCTTGCGGACGCGGCAAGGCGCCTCGAGAGGCGTCATGAACCGTGGGATCAGCCGTCCAAACCGCTCAGTAGACCACGGCGGTGAGAGACACCCGCATTGCAGGAGATCCAGAAGAGGAATACTTTATGAAGACGGTCGCGGCACCCATTACCCTTTGCCGGCTCCCAGCTCCGTGAGGGACGTCATGTCTGTGCGTTCTTCAACAACGACGACGAAGAGTATTGCGTGGCTTCCGTTCATCAAGGACGGGTTCGAGCGTGGGGATAAGCGGTTTACGTGGTCAACCCGGATGAACGTCGCGGCCATCTGCAACGGTTGGCTGCAGCAGGGGATCGACCCGACCGCCGCCCAGCAAAGTGGGCAATTCCAGCTTCGGAACAAGACCGAAACCTACCTTCGGGACGGCCGTTTCGATCAGGATCGGATCCTAGAAGTATTTGAGCAGTTGGCGAGCGGCAACGCTAAGGATCGGAGACAACGACAATGACAGTGCACCGTGAGCATGACCGTGAAGCGGACGGCGTGAGCGAATGTGAGCCCTGGGATCGAGTAGTGGCGGACGCCGCCCCATGCGATCACATCGTGCAGCTCTATCAGGACCAGGATTTTCTCAACCGCGCCGTCTGCCGATTCGCCGGTGCTGCTCTCGCGAACGGAGAGGGCCTCATCCTGGTGCCAACGCTCACCCACTGGAACGCCTTTCGTCCACGCCTCGAGGCCGAGGGGGTGGACGTGGAAGCGGCACGGGAACGCGGACAGCTGACGGTCGTTGACGCCGACGAATTACTGCCCCGCTTCATACGGGACGGCATGCCGGATTCGCCTGTCTTCCTCGGCCTCGCCGCGGAAGTGATCCGACAGGCGCGTGCTGGAGGTCGCTACCAAAAAGTGCGCTGGTGGGGAGAAATGGTCAATGTCCTATGGGAGCGTGGGGATGTCGCCGCCAGCATGAACCTCGAAGACCTGTTCGATCAGCTCGGCAGAGAACAAGACGTGGCGCTTTTCTGCTCGTTCCTGATGGACAACTTCAAGGGTGAAGTTCACACGCACATGCTGCCCAGACTCGGGACGAATCACTCTCACCTGATTCCAGTGGAGGACTACGCTCGGCTAGAGCGCGCCGTAGCCGATGCGCTCCGGGAGACAGTCGGCGCGGACGAAGCCCGCGTGCTTGAAACCCGGTTGCTCTCCGACTATCGGCCGCCCTTCAGCACGCCGCGCGCCCAAGCGTTGCTGCTGGCATTGCGTCAGGCTCTCCCGACAGTTGCCGATCCCGTCCTACAGCGGAGCCGCAATCTCTACACGGCTTCAGGGGCCGACCGATGACAACGGAGCGCGTTACGCTCAATGTCGGCTGGACCGGATTCCAAGGGGGCAATGGAGACGACGCGGCTGCAACGACCGATCTGAACAACATCCTTGATGCCGTTGATGTTCCCATCGTCGTCGTGCGACGCGACTTTATGATCGCTTGCTTCAACAAGGCGGCGGGGGATGTGCTTGGCCTCTCGCCATCGGACATTGGCCGGGCGCCCCGCGATATCTCGGTGCTCGCTGGCGTGCCGCGCCTGGAAGAGCAATGCGGCCAGACGATCGCCAGCGGAGTGGAATCCCGGGCCGATTTTCGCGACGGGAACAAGTGGCTCGTTGTTCGGATATCCCCCTACACAACAGGCGCCCGCCAGGTCACCGGCGCTGTGCTGACGTTCACTAATGTGACTGTTTTTCGCGCAAGCATCGATCAGGCCATCTACGAACGCGAATTCACCAAGGCGATCCTCAACACGGTCGCAGATCCTCTCGTCGTGCTGAGCGCTGACCAGCGGATCCAGTCGGGCAATCGCGCCTTCTACACAATGTTCGGCGTCTCTCGCGACGAGACGCAAGGCGTCCCGATCTATGAGCTCGGGAACGGCGCCTGTGAACTTGCCCCGTTGCGTACGCAGCTCAAAGAGATGCTTGCTGGCAGTGACGCGTTCCAGCCCGTTGAGATCGATCACGCTTCCCCGGGGCTCGGGCAGAAGACGCTAATGCTTGACGCCCGTCCATTGTCTTTGCCGGGCCATTCCGAGCGCAGGGTTCTGGTGACTTTCCAGGACGTCACGGCACGCAAACAGGCTGAGGCGGCCGAACGCAAACGGGCGCAGGAGAAGTTGCGGCACACTGAGGCATTCCTTGCGGAAGCTCAGCGTCTCAGTTCGACCGGCAGCTTTTCCTGGCGTGCGGCGACAGACGAGATCACGTGGTCACAGCAGCTGTATCGCATTTTCGAGTTTGAACTGGGTGTGCCCGTGACGCTCGAGTTGATCGGTTCTCGAGTCCACCCGGAAGACGTCCCGTTGTTCAATGAAATGATCGACCGGGCGCGGGGCGCCGGCAGCGACTTTGAACACGAGCACCGCCTGCAGATGCGCGACCACTCGGTCAAGTACCTGCACCTGGTCGCTCATGCGACCCGCGACCAGGAGGGCCGGCTAGAGTACATCGGCGCGGTCCAGGATGTGACGCAGCGCCGACTCTCGGAAGAGGCACTTGGCAAGGCCCGATTGGACCTCGCACACGTGGCCAGAGTCACGAGCCTCGGAGCATTGACGGCGTCGATCGCGCACGAAGTCAATCAGCCGATTGGTGCGGCACGCAACAACGCTCATGCAGCGTTGCGCTTTCTCGCCGGAGACCCACCGGACCTGGCGGAAGTCCGGGAGGCGCTCGAGTGCGTGGTGAACGACACCTATCGAGCGGGCGACATCGTTGGCCGGATCCGCGATCAGGTCAAAAAAGTGCCTCCCCGCATGGAGGGTGTCGAACTGAACGATGCCATCGAGGAAGTGATTGCACTCGTGCGGGGCGAGCTGTCGAAGCATCGCGTATCGGTCCAGATGCAGCTCGCGGAGGGACTGTCACCGGTTCACGGAGATCGAGTTCAACTGCAGCAGGTCATGCTGAATCTGATCCTCAACGCGATCGAGGCCATCATCAGCGTCGATGATGAAGTACGGGAATTGGTGATCAGCACCGAATCGAGCCCGTCGGAGGGCCTGCTCGTCGCGGTAGAGGACTCGGGACCCGGCGTCGCCCCGGAGAATCGGGAGCGGATTTTCGAGTCCTTCTACACGACGAAAGCCAGCGGAGTGGGGATTGGACTCTCGATATGCCGCTCCATCATCGATGCCCATGGAGGACGATTGTGGGCGGACGCGCATCAACCTCGCGGCGCCGTCTTCAGATTCACACTGCCGGCGCACAACTAAACCAAGGTTCAGTGCGCCCAGCAATCAGCCTATCCTCTCAGACCGCTGGTTGAATTTGACAGCAATTGTTCCGAGTCTCTTCGGATTCGCATTTTTCGATCCTGTTGCAGGCAAGGAACACCCTTCAAAATTTGGCGATCGAGTATCCGCTCTTCGCCTCGGTGAGCACCAGTATCCCAGACGGAGAAAGTGGTCCGCACGACCTGCATAGCAGGAACCGGCCCCCGGAACCATTCGGTCTCGAGCTGCAGCGGTCACCAGCGTTTGGGGTGCGGCGAGTCGTGCGGGCCTTTACCAACGTGTAGGCCGCTAAACCATGGCGCAATCGACGCGGACCTCAGCGTCTGCTGTACTCCAACCTGGGTTGTGAGCCTTTGCAGGCACACCCGAATCCAGCCAACAGTTGCTAAGAGTTCGCTATGCAAAGGACGCCCGGCCTCTCGCCGTCGTTTTTGCGGTGCTGCAACCGCAACAGTTGCTGCCGTTCCGCTAGGCCTTCCCGGTCTTCTTTTTTAGGAAAGGAGTACAGCTATGAATGACGTCGCACAACAGACGAGTACTGATAAGACGGCTATTCGTCCGTTTCACGTGAATGCTCCGGAAGCGGAACTGACCGAATTGCGCAGGCGCATCAAGGCGACAAAGTGGCCTGAGCGGGAAACAGTCATGGATGCATCGCAGGGCGTGCAGCTCGCGACGACCCAGGCGCTCGCGGAGTACTGGGCGACAAACTACGACTGGCGCAAGGTCGAGGCGAACCTGAACGCTCTGCCGCAGTTCATCACCGAGATCGATGGGCTGGACATCCACTTCATTCACGTCCGTTCGAAGCACGCCAACGCGTTGCCGCTGATCGTCACGCATGGATGGCCCGGCTCAGTCATCGAACAGATCAAGATCATCGATCCGCTGACCAATCCCACCTCACACGGTGGAAATGCAGCAGATGCTTTCCACGTGGTGGTCCCGTCAATACCGGGCTACGGATACTCAGGCAAACCGACCACCACCGGCTGGGATCCCGTCCACATCGCACGTGCCTGGGTCGTGCTGATGAAGCGCCTTGGATACACAAAGTTTGTGGCGCAAGGCGGCGATTGGGGCGCGGTCATCACCGAACAAATGGGTCTGCTTGCGCCTCCGGACTTGCTCGGCATTCACACCAACATGCCCGGCATACTTCCAGCCGACATTGACGCGGCGGCCTTTTCCGGGGCGCCCGCGCCATCGGGTCTCTCAGCCGATGAAAAACTCGCTTATGAGCGTCTGCAGTTCGTTTATCAAAAGGGAATAGCCTACGGGTTCCAGATGGGGCTGCGACCGCAGACCTTGTACGGAATCGTGGATTCACCCGTCGGCCTGGCGGCCTATTTCCTTGATCACGACGCACGCAGCTACGAGCTGATCTCACGCGTCTTTCAAGGACAAGCCGAGGGACTCACGCGCGACGACATCCTCGACAACATTACGATCACCTGGTTGACGAACACGGCGCTCTCTGGCGCCCGCCTCTATTGGGAGTACTGGGGGAAAGGGTATTTCAATGCCAAAGGCGTCTCAATCCCTGTTGCCGTGAGTGTCTTTCCCGACGAGCTCTATCCAGCCCCGCGGAGTTGGGCGGAGCGGGCGTTCCCAAAACTCATCCACTACAACAAGGTCGACAAGGGCGGCCACTTTGCTGCGTGGGAACAGCCGAAGCTCCTCGTGGAAGAGTTGCGCGTGGGACTGAGGTCGCTGCGCACGTAAGCAGTCGTGCGGCGGATGGCACGCGTCGGCGCGCCATCCGCTGCCGAACATCCAGGAGACGGAAGTGCAAAGGTACCGGAAGGACCTCGACGCCACTTCTACAACGACGAGGTCGAGCAGTTCGACGTCGTGCTGACGGAGGCAAAGGAAACAACCATGACCACCGACACTGAAGTAGGTGCCGTTGCCCAAGTGCCCGCGAGCCCGGCATCTACGTGGACGTTGTGTCAGGCGAGCCGCTGTTCGCTTCGTCCGACAAGTACGACGCCGGGACCGGCTGGCCAAGCTTCACCCGGCCGATCGAATCCGCTAACATAAACGAACGCCCGGACGCCATGGAGGGTGGCACCGAAGTGCGCTCGGCGCACGGCGACAGCCACCTCGGCCACGTATTTCCAGACGGCCGGGCGGACCGCGGCGGATTGCGCTATTGCATCAACTCGGCCTCGCTGCGCTTCGTGCATCGCGACAACATGGCCGCGGAAGGCTACGGCGCCTACCTGGACCAGGTGGAGGAAGTCCAATGAAACAGGAACGTTCGATACTTGCCGGCGGCTGCTTCTGGGGTATGCAGGACCTCATCCGCAAGCGCGATGGCGTCATCTCCACTCGCGTTGGTTATTCAGGCGGTGATGTTCCGAATGCGACGTATCGCCATCACGGAACCCACGCCGAAGCCATCGAGATCGTCTTCGACCCGGAACGACTCAGCTTTCGCGAGCTGCTGGAGTTCTTCTTCCAGGTTCATGACCCTACGACGCGCAATCGCCAGGGCAACGACGTGGGCACCAGCTACCGCTCCGCCATCTTCACGACCAACGATGAGCAGAGGCGCATCGCCGAGGACACCATCGCCGATGTCAACGCGTCGGGCCTGTGGCCCGGACGAGTGGTGACCGAGGTGGCCCCGGCGGGACCCTTCTGGGAAGCGGAGCCGGAACACCAGGATTACCTGGAGCGCATCCCAAACGGATACACATGCCATTTCGTCCGACCCGGGTGGAAGCTGCCAGTACGAGACAAGGCACGCGCAGGCGCCAGGACGACCATGTAAGTCTGGAGAAGCCGCACGTCCGTTGACATCGAGGGGGCATGGTCGTGAGCTGGGTGCTCTTGACCCGAAGTCCTGCAACACGTGCTGGATGGTGAGGCCGACGTTGGCCCGCGATCAAGCTTGTAAGCGGAGCCGGAGACGTAAGGTATGACGCCGAAAGATAAACACGACAACCCGATCCTAGTGACCGGAGCTGCCGGCGCTGTGGGCGCCATCGGCCGCAACCTCACCGAATTCCTGCTCGCAAGGGGGCACAAGGTACGCGCCTTGGTTCGGCGGGAGGACGAGCGCGCCGAAGCCCTACGGCGGCTCGGCGCAGAAGTCGTAAAGGGCGACCTGACGGACCTCGCCTCGATGCACCGCGCCATCGAAGGTTGCGGGCGCATCTATTTCGGAATGTCTGTCTCGCCAGCCTACCTGGAAGCCACGATCAACACCGCCGCGGTAGCGCGCCACCACGGCGTCGAGGTTTTTGTGAACATGTCGCAGATGACGGTCACGCAGATGAGCATCAGCGAGACCACCGACAGCCCGCAGCACAAGCTGCACTGGCTGGCAGAGCAGGCTCTATCCTGGTCGGGGCTGCCGGTCGTCACGATGCGGCCGACAGTCTTCCTCGAGGGCTTCTTTCTTCAACTCGCCGCCCCCGGCGTGCGGGCCTCCGATGAGTTGGCGCTACCGATGGGCCGCGGCAAAACCTCGCCGATCTCGTCGATCGACGTGGCGCGTGCGGTGGCGTTGATCCTCGACGACCCCGCACCGCATCTCGGACAAATCTACGATCTGACGGGGCCGGAATCGGCCGATTTGGACCACTATGCGCGCGTCTTCTCCGAGGCGCTCGGCAGGCCCATCCGATATCGCGACGTTCCACTCCCGGCGTGGAGCGAAAGCCTTCGGCAGGCGAAGTATCCTGAACACGTCGTTAGGCATCTCTCGGCCATGGCCGAGTTGACCAGGCAGGGGCGTTACGACCGCATGACGGACACCTTCCGCAAGCTCACGGGCGAAGCGCCGACGAACATGCGCGACTTCGTAAAGCTCCATGCGGCTGAGTTCAAGCAGCGTGGACCGGCGCATTCCTGAGCATCGAAGGGTCATCGGCTGCTCCTTGGCTCCGGGCTCGCTGGTCGTCACCATGCGGACCGAGTTCGCAGGGTTGGGGCGCTTTCCTTCTCGGTCGGCGCGCGCGTCGCCAGCCGCGGGAACAGGTTCAGCGCGTTATCGGCAAGGAGGCGCGGCTTTCTTCGCTGTCCAGCTCCGCGCTTGTCTCGACCTCATGGCGGCAAGCGACGGCTAGATCTCGGCGAAGATACGGATAGTCGGAGCCGAAAAGCACCTGGCCCATGCCGACTACTGAACGAAGCAACCGCAGCACGGGTGGCCGCCACGACAACGCCGTGTCCCAATAGAGCCTGCGCAGCGTGTCCGCCGCGGTCCCACGCTCCTCCGCGCCGGGGATCACATTCATCTCGTCGACGATCGCGAACCGTGTCGCCAAGTACGGGATCGTGCCGCCGGCGTGAGAGAAAATATACTTCACGTTCGGAGTGCGCGCAAAGGTATTGCCATAGTGAAGTTGGGCCACCGCGCGCGTCGTGTCGGCCGTGAAATCGATCAGCGTGTCAGGCAGACCGAGGCTGTGCGCGCTCGGATCGGGCGACAGCGTCGGATGCACAAACACGACGGCTTCGCGCCGCTCCAATTCTGCGAACAGAGGCGCGAACCGCTTGTCTCCGAGATAAATACCGCGCGCGTTCGAGAAGAGCACGACGCCGTCGAGCTTGAGAACGTCGAGCGCGTATTCGAGTTCACGCAGGGCGCCGTCCACATCGGGCAAGGGAAGCGCTGCAAAACCGCCGAAGCGATCGGGGCGCTCGTGGATCAGTTTGGCGGACAACTCGTTGACGCGCCGGGCGAGATCGCGCGCGGCATCATTGTCGCCCATATGAACGCCAGGCGTGCTGATCGAGGTGATGGCGACGTCGGTGCCGGCGTCGTCCAGGTACGATAGCGCCGCCTCCTTGGACCAGGGCGGTGGTGCGATGCCGCCCACTGGACTATCGGCCTCGTTGGTGGCGCGCCAAAAATAGTCCGGAAGAATGTGATGATGAACGTCGATGGTGAAGCGCATGACGTCTGCCTCAGCTGGATGATTTGATGAACTCGGCCGCGCGTCCGCCGATCATGATCGAAGCCGCATTGGTCGCGCCGGAGACAATGGACGGCATGACCGAAGCGTCCGCCACACGAAGGCCGCGCACGCCATGCACGCGGAGCTCGCTGTCGACGACAGCGTCGGCACCGTACCCCATTCGCGCCGTGCCGATGGGGTGTCCGAAGCTGCCGGTACCCATCCGCACGAACTGGATGAGGTCCTCCTTGCTCTTGGCTTTCGGACCGGGGATGAGTTCTGCTTCGCGAAGCCCGTCGAAGGCCTTCTGGCTCACCAGTTCCCGTGCGGCTTCCGCGCCGCGCACAGTCGCCTTGAGATCGCGATCCGTGCCTAAGAAATTCGGTTCGATAGTTGGCGGAACGCGCCAATCCGCGCTCGCCAGCTGCACTCTTCCGCGGCTCGTGGGCTGAACCAGTGACGGTGAGATCGTGAAGCAATTCTCTGGCAGGGCGGCACCAAAGCGTTCCACCAGTTCCGGAGATGCGTTCGGAAGCTGCTCCAGGACGAGCACCATGTCGGTGCCGTGGCCGTCGACGCCGGTCGACAGGTTCAACTCAGCCTCGACCGCGTCGCTATCTGCGCCATGCGCTGGGAATTTCCCTTTGTATTGGCAGACGACGCCGGACAGATGCACGTGGTCCTGGAAATTGCGACCGACGCCGCGCAGATCGGCGACCGGCGTGAGACCCAGCTTTTTCAGGGCGCTTGCCTCGCCAATGCCCGACAGCATCAGGAGTTGGGCTGTGTGAATCGTCCCCGCCGTGAGAATGACTTCGCGCGTGACCGTCACTCTTCGAGTTCCGTCGGCGGCAGTGATTTCGACCCCGCTTGCGCGGTCACCGTCGAACAGCACCTTCGTGACGTTCGTGCTCAACAGGAGCGTCAGATTTGCGCGGCCGAGGTTGGGATGCAAAAAGGCGCGGGCGGCGCTGACGCGCGTGCCGTCACGCGCGATGTTCATATTGATGTAGCCGACGCCGTCGCGCATGGGCCCATTCATGTCGTCAAGAAGAGGAAACCCCATCCGTATCCCCGCCTCGACGACGGCGCGGGCGGTCGGATGGGGATCGCGCGGGCGGCGGATGTGAACCGGCCCGCCGACGCCACGCCATTCGTTGGCGCCGCCCTCCCAATCCTCCTGCGCCTTGAACATCGGCAGGACGTCCTTGAAGGCCCAACCTTTGGCGCCGCTTTCGGCCCAGGAGTCGTAGTCTCGCTCCATGCCGCGGCTCCAAACCATCGCATTGATAGAGCTGCCGCCGCCAAGGACATGGCCAAGCGCCAGCTTCATTTCACGATTGTTGATCTCCGGTGCCGGCTTGAACGGCAACGCATAATTCAAAGGGCTTGCGATGTTGTAGAACCAGACGCTGGGATTGCTGATCGTCGGTGCGCTATCCGCGGGGCCTGACTCGATCACCAACATCTCGGCCCCCGTCGTTGACAATTCTCCCGCGATGACGGAGCCGGAGGCCCCGGCACCGACGATGATGTAGTCGTACATATCCTTTATCGATTGCGGCTTTACTGCGAGAGGGTCGCTCATTCCGGATCTCCGTTGGCATCGAGTCACACAAAACGGTTGCCGCCAGTGGTCGCTAACGCATTTTCAGGATGATGACCTGATCGCTGGTTGGATCGGTCGTCTT
>DATMNH010000125.1:0-3683 GCA_035568975.1 Casimicrobiaceae bacterium | reverse complement strand
CCTGTTCGAGGCGTTGAACGCCCTGATCGCGGACGCCTTTGCGCTCTACCTCAAGACCAAGAATTTCCAATGGCACGTCAGCGGTCCCCATTTCCGCGATTACTACCTGCTCTTCGAAGAGCAGGCGACGCAAATTCTCCCCATGACGGACGCGATCGCCGAGCGAGTCCGGAAAAACGGTGCTCGCACGCTACAATCCATCGGTCACATCGCGCGCATGCAGCGGCTGCGCGACAATGACCACGAGCTCGTCGCGCCGCCGCAAATGCTCGGTGAGCTCACCGTCGACAACGCCGCACTGGCACGCTCGCTCGAAGAGGCGCACGAACTATGCGAGCAACAGCGCGACGTGGCGACGGCCAGGCTAATCGAGGGCTGGATCGACGAGGCTCAGAACCGTGTGTGGTTCCTGCGCGAGGCAAACGGCGCGTCGGGCGGGCTGTAGTAGTAGTTGACTGCATCTGTGGGCTCTGGCGAGTCCGGGTGAGATGTCTTGATCGCGCCTGCGACGCGATCAATCTTGTCGCGGCCACGGTAGACGCGCTCGACGACCGCGTAGCCGGGTACTACGTAGTTGCCGCGAATTTCCCCGCAAGGTAATCCTGCACAGCCTGGAAGATCTCGTCGCGCGTATTCATCACAAACGCATCGGGAATAGACCCTCGCTGTTGTCGATATAGACGGGTACAGGCGTCCCCGCCTTCACGACGAGGACCTCACATGAGCGCATACGACCCCGAGTTGATCGTCTGAAGCCCTCTGTGAATGGATTACGGCGCCGCCGTCGCTATGGCCAGTTTTGTCAGCGCGAATCCGCCTTGGAGACTGTTGGCTAACTATCAACGAACCCAAGATGAATAGGCAGGTTTACTTTTCGGGAGGAGTGAAGGAGGTTCTGCTATGAGAAAGTCTCGGATGCACAAACTTGCAATCGCATGTATCTCAGCATTCGCGGTTCTCGGCGGTATCGGAGCCACCAATGCGCAGGCCCACGGTGGTGGTGGCGGGTTCCACGGCGGTGGCGGATTCCATGGCGGTGGCGGATTCCACGGCGGTGGTTTTTACGGCCACTCGTACGGTAGCTTCTTTATAGGCGCGCCAGTAATTTTCGGGCCGGGATACTACCCATATGGCTACTCTTATCCTTATGGTTACTCGTATCCATATGGTTACGCGTATCCATATCAGCCACAGGATTCCGGTTCACTTTATTGGTACTGCCGCGACCCGGCTGGCTACTATCCAGACGTGCAGACTTGTGCGAGCGGGTGGCTGCAAGTGGTACCGAACAACTGACCCAACTCCGCGGCGCCGGACAATGCAGCCTACTCACGTTGGCCAGCCCTGCGCCTCACTTACCGAGGGGCGGTATAGGAATCATCCCCGGGAAGACATACGCCTGCAGCATCGCGATGATGCCGATCACCGCGGCACCGGCAATCGAATGCCAGAACACGGTCCGGAAGATCGGTCCGAGTGCGAACGACCGCTCCTTCGGATCGTCGTAGCAGGCCGCGCACGCGACCATGATCGACTGCGCGTCGATCATCTTGCCCATCACGCCGCCGGTCGAGTTCGTGGCCACGATCAGGATCGGATTGAGGTTGAGCTGCTGCGCGGTGATGCGCTGCAGGCTGCCGAACAGCGCGTTGGACGCCGTGTCGGAGCCAGTCAGGAAGACGCCCAGCCAGCCGAGGTACGCGGCAAAGAACGGGTAGAACCATCCCGCTCCAGTGAATGCGAGTCCGAGCACCGCGTCGGTGCCGGAGTAGCGGGTCAGAAACCCGAGACCCAGCACCTGGGCGATCACCAAGACAGGTATCTTCATCCGGTGCATGGTCTGCCTGAAGGCGTCCTTCCATTGCGTTGCGTTCAGCTTGAGGACGAGCCCGGAAAGGAGTGCCGCCACGAAAACGCCCGTGCCGGCGGCCGACAACCAGTTAACCGCAAAGCGCGCGACTTCAGGCTTGGCGTTGACTGGCGCGACCGGCGGCATCCGCTGGACGAGGTTGTGCAGTGACGGCATGTCCCAGACGGGCAGCGACAGAGTGCCGCCGAACGTCGAGCCGAGCAGCGTCGTGGTGAACTTGATCCCGGAAAACAGGTTATTGAGATACGCCTTGAACCCCGGCACGCCCCATAACGCGCAACAGGCGATCAGGATCACCCACGGCATCCACGCATAGGCGGTTTCGGCGACCGTGTACTTGTATTCCCATTCGGTGCTGTCCGTCGTCGCCGTTGCGGTGCTCTTGCCGGCCTTCGCCAGCGTCTCGCGCTCGGACTTGAGCAGGAAGCGGGTCTTCGGGTGCCAGACAAAGCGCAGGAACAGCGCCGTGCAGATCACCGAGAACACGCCCGACACCACGTCGGTCATCAGGTGCAGCTCATTGGTCCCCGACGCGAAGAACTGCATCAGCGCGAAGGAAGCACCGGCGACGAGCGTCGCGGGCCAAACCTCGAAGACCTCCTTCCAGGTCCCGCCTTCCATCTTCACGAATGTCGCGACCAGCCAGAACGGCACGAGGATCGAGACAAACGGCAGCTGGTGGCCCGCCATCGTGGACAGCGTGACCTGATCGAGGCCGCTCACAGCCGCCAGCGTGACGATCGGCGTGCCGATCGCGCCCCATGCGACCGGGGCGGTATTCGCGAGCAGGTTCAGCACGGCGGACTGGAATGGCTTGAAGCCAAGTCCCACCATCACGGCGCCGGCGATTGCTACCGGCGTCCCGAAGCCGGACGTGCCCTCAATGATCGCGCCGAACGAGAAGGCGATCAGCACGGCCTGAAGTCGCCGGTCAAAGGAGATGTGGACGATCGACTCCTTTACGATCTCGAATTTTCCGGTCACGACGCTCATCGTGTAGAGGAACATCGCGGCCAGAACGATCCAGATGATTCCCAGGAAACCCGACAAAGTGCCTAACGCAAAAGCGGAGACGGCCGAGGTGACCGGCATCTTGAAGGCCACGCAGGAGACAAGGAACGCGGCGATGACCCCGAAAAATGCCGCGTAGGGTGCGGAGATGCCCAGGTGCACGTTGCCCTGCGCATCGCGGTGGCGGTGCAACGCAATGAAGTAGAGCAGCGTCAGGATCGGGATTGCGGCGACGATGGTGGAAAGGAACGCATTCCCCAACGGGTCATAGGTCTGCTGGTACATCGCTTCCTCCTCTCGATTCAGAAACTCGAACGCTTCTGGTATGAGAATTTCCGCTTCGCCTGATTCTCCGGATCAGGCGGCTTTCAGCATCGGCGCCTTTCAGCAACGCAACGACTTCGTGCGAATGGTCAGTACGTCATGGAGTTCTCCGCTCGGCTGCATTCTTCGAGCAAATAGGTAATGGCCCGACAGGGGATGCCGGTTTACGACTCGAGGTTGTGTCCGGTTTCGCGTTGTACTCCACGCCGGCACAGATTATTCCCGTAGGAATAAGACCGCCGGAATCGGGGTCACACAGGAAAGCGTGGAGCACAGACTTGTTCGATCACAATTGGTCACATGACGACCCTTGCTCGATTCTGCGTTGGCCGCATTCTCCTTCACCTACTTGCGATGCTAGGCGATCGATGCGTTCGCTTCCACGTTTCGGGGATCCTAAGGGAGTTACCTTCGGTCGCGGCAGCACGGTCGCTGTTTGCTCGGCCGTGAGTCAGCCGTGGAAGGGGTAGTCAAATGA
>DATMNH010000124.1:0-8044 GCA_035568975.1 Casimicrobiaceae bacterium | reverse complement strand
CGCCCGACCGTTGGAATCAGGTCGACGGCCGTCACGAGTTCCAGGCCGGTCGCTGGACGCGCGAATCCGAGCGTCACGGGCAGTAACGCAACAGAGTCGGTCCGTTCGCGGCGGAATCGGCGGCGCAGGTGTCAGTTGCTCGAAGCATTCGAGTGGCGGATCACCTTCACCCGACTGCCCAATGGCCACGCTCGAGGGCTTGCCTCGTTCGAGGACTGTCGTTGAGCCGTCGCGAAAGCGGACCGTGATTTCATAGCCCTGACCGGTTATCGCATTAGCGGCGATTGCACTTCCGGATGCGCCGCCGGCAACACCTCTCGCGACCTTGACGTCGGCAGTGTATTACCCGCCGATGTCGCCAGGGCGCTCGATCTTCCGCATCGATTCGACGACGCCGCACGCGGGCACCGCGCCCGGTTCCGGCGGTTGATCGCATTCAGCGGAGCGCCGTCAGCGACGCTTGATCCAATGCGACTCGCGACGATCCTTGTTCTTCCGTCGCGGGAGCCTTTGCTATGATTTGCCGCAACGGCGCCGGAGAATGGTCGAGGTGAGGAAAGCATTCCATTCGCGTGCTCTGAAATCGATGATGCGCGTTTCGGACCCCGGGCGGCTGCTCTATCAGCCGGAGCCACCGGCGAAGAATGCGCTCCGCGAAGATCGCAAGGAGGAATGATGAAGCGCCTTGCCGTGCTGCGGCGTGAAGATGTCGACGGTGACGAGCGCCGAGCGATGGTGCAGTGTTCCAGCTTTTGACTGGCCGCGGCCGATCGCCGTCGTGCCATAGTTAGTGAAAACACCTCAAGCGGGATTTCCTCATGCCTGTAGTGCATCTGAAACGAGCGACGAAAACGCCGGAAGGCGAAACGGGCAATGCGCGCAAAGTCGCGGCAGAAATGCTCGCCGAGATCGAGCGCGGCCGCGAACAGGCGGTGCGCGATTACGCTGCGAAACTCGATCGGTGGACCGGCGACATCGTCGTGACCGACGAGGAGGTCGAGCGTCGCATCCGTGACATCGCCCCCGGCGTGAGGCGCGATATCGAATTCGCCACCGACCGCGTGCGGCGCTTCGCGCAGGCGCAGCGCGAATCGATTCGCGAATTCTCGATGGAGGTACATCCGGGCCTGGTTGCCGGACAGCGCCTGATTCCGGTCAACGTCGCTGGCTGTTACGTACCGACGGGCCGTTACGCTCACATCGCCTCCGCCTACATGGGAATCGCCACCGCCAAGGCCGCGGGCGTCCCGTTCGTCGTCGCCTGCTCGACTCCTTATCTCGGCCAGGGCATCCATCCGCAGGTGCTCTATGCGATGAAAGTTGCCGGTGCCGACGCAATCCTGACCCTTGGCGGCGTACAGGCAATTGCCAGCCTTGCCTACGGACTATTCACCGGCAAGCCGGCCGATATCATCGTCGGTCCGGGCAACAAATTCGTCGCCGAAGCCAAGCGCATGCTCTTCGGCAAGGTCGGCATCGATGTCTTCGCAGGGCCATCGGAGGTTGCGATCATCGCCGACGATACGGCCGATCCTCATATCGTCGCCGCGGACCTGGTCGGTCAGGCCGAGCATGGCCATGAATCTCCGGCGTGGCTGATGACGACTTCGCGTCCCGCTGCCGAGCAAGTGATGCGCCGGGTGCCTCAGTTGATCGACCAGTTGCCGCCTACCGCCCGCGATGCCGCCGGCGCGGCCTGGAGGGACTACGGCGAGGTCGTGCTCGGCGATACGCGCGAGGAGCTTGCGCAGGCATCCGACCGCTACGCACCCGAGCATCTCGAAGTTCATGCCCGCGATCTCGACTGGTGGCTGGCCCGGCTCACTTGCTACGGCTCGCTTTTCCTTGGCGAGGAGGCGACCGTGGCGTTCGGTGACAAGACCTCGGGTCCCAATCACATCCTTCCCACTCAGGGCGCTGCGCGCTATTCCGGCGGCTTGTCGGTGCATAAGTTTCTCAAGACCGTCACCTGGCAACGGATGACTCGCGAGGGAAGTCGCGACATCGCGCAGGTAACCGCGCGCATTTCGCGGCTCGAGGGCATGGAAGCCCATGCGCGCACCGCCGACGATCGACTGGAAAAATATTTCCCGGGCGAGCCTTTCGATCGGGGCGCCCCGGTCCGGGCGTGAGTATCGATGTCGGTCTCCGCATTGTTCGGTCTTTCGAGCCGCGTCGCGGTGGTGACCGGCGCGAGCTCGGGGATAGGCAGGACGATCGCGCTCGCGCTCGCGGATGCGGGCGCAGCCGTGGTGCTGGTCGCCCGGCGCGAAACCGAGCTCGAGGAGCTGCGGCATGAAATCGAACGCGCCGGAGGGCGCGCGGCGAGCCTGCCTTGCGATCTCGCCGATCGTCGTGCACTGCGAGCTTGCGCCGCGCGAGCGAGCGAGTTCTTCGGCGCCCCCGACATCCTCGTGTCGGCGGCCGGCATCAATCTTCGCAAGCCGATGCTCGACGTGACGGAGCAGGATTGGGATGCGACGCTGAGGGTCAATCTCGATGCGCCGTTCTTTCTCGCGCAGAGGCTCGCTCCGGCGATGATCGCACGTGCCTGGGGACGCATCATCAACATCGCGTCGCTGCAGTCGCTCCGCGCTTTCGCGAATTCGGGTCCCTACGGCGTGTCGAAGAGTGCCATCATGCAATTGACGCGCGCGCAGGCCGAGGCGTGGTCGCGGCATGGCGTGAATGCTAACGCGATCGCACCGGGATTTTTTGCCACCGCGCTGACCGCGCCGGTTGCAAGCGATCCTGAGCGCTGGGAGCAAATGGCTGCGCGCACGTTTGCCGGCCGCAATGGCGAATTGCGCGATTTGTGGGGTGCGGCGGTGTTCCTTGCCAGCCCTGCATCGGACTACATCACCGGCCAGACGATTTTCGTCGACGGCGGGTTCTCTGCCGGGTGAGGGCAGATGAGGGTAGATGGGGACAGACGAGGGCGGGCGAGGCCATGAAAGCACTCGTCTATCGCCAGCCGTTTCGCGATCTCGACGAAGGCCGCGCGGCGAAGGCGAAGATCATGGTGGTTCCGCAATGAGCAATATCGTGTTCGACGGAGTCACCCGGTTGTTCCGGCGCGACGGCAAGGATATTGCCGCGGTCGACAATGTGAGCTTCGAGGTGCGCGAAAAAGAGTTCGTCGCGGTCGTCGGTCCCTCGGGCTGCGGCAAGACAACGTGCCTACGCATGGCCGCGGGGCTCGATTTCCCGACGACGGGCTCGCTCACCGTCGGGAACAAGCGCGTCACCGGTCCAGGTCCCGATCGCTCCGTCGTGTTCCAGCAGTTCGCGCTGTTTCCGTGGAAGAGCGTCGTTGAAAATATCGACTTCGGCTTGCGTGCCGCCGGCGTCGCCGCGGACGAGCGCCGTTCACGCATCGAACGCTATGTAAACCTGATGGGCCTGCAAGGCTACGAATCGGCATTTCCGCATCAGCTTTCGGGCGGTATGCAGCAGCGTGTTGCCATCGCGCGCAGTTACGTGCTCGATCCGGATGTGTTGCTGATGGACGAGCCGTTCGGCGCGCTCGATGCACAGACACGGGTGGTGATGCAGGAGGAGCTGACCAAGCTTTCGCGCGTGAACCCGCGGACGGTGCTGTTCATCACGCATTCGGTCGAGGAGGCGGTTTATCTCGCGGACCGCGTCGTCGTGATGACGCGCCGTCCCGGCCGCATCGCGGAGATCATCGACACTGCCTCGGTGCGCAAGGCCGAGCGATGGGACCGGCACGAGCGCATCGAGGAAGTCATGGACGAAGCGTCGTTCGTGAATTTGAGGACTCGCATCTGGCGCCTGCTGCGCGAGCAGCAGGCACCCAACGAGCACTGACGAGCACCAAGTTTTTCCAGCCACCAGGAGGAAGCGATGATGAAGGCAACACCAAAACTGCTCTGCGTGACTGCGCTCGCGGCAGTCGCGACATTCGCGCATGCGCAAGTCACGGAAATCAAAGTGAGCTACCAGCCGGCACTTTACTGGGCGCTGCCCTTCTACGTCGCGGACCAGCAGGGCTGGTGGGCGGAGCTCGGACTCAAGCCGACATTCAGCACTTTTCCGGCCGGGGTGCCGCAGATCGCCGCGTCGGCGTCCAAGTCCTGGGATGTCGGCGGCACCGGCTCGGTGCCGGCCGTGCTGGGCGCTGTCCGCTTCAACCTGCTCACCATAGGGCTCACCAATGACGAGTCGGCGGGCAACGCGTTGGTCGCGACCGCCGCCAAGGCCGATGGATTCATCAAAAATCCGCAGTCGATCAAGGCTCAGACCATCGTGCTTACCGCAAATTCGACCGGCGACTACGCGGTGCAATCCTGTCTTGCCAAGTGGGGATTGAAGAAGGCCGACGTCACGATCAAGAGCATGGGCCAGGCGGAAATCATCTCGGCGATGTCGTCCAACAACGCCGATCTCGGTGGGCTATGGGCCCCGAACATCTATACCATGGAGGAGAAGACGGGCGCCAAAGTCATCTGTTCCGGGAAGGAAACAGGCACTGTGATCCCGGGTGCGCTGGTCGTGCGCGCCGACTATGCGAAGGAGCATCCACAGGACGTCGCCAAGTTCCTCGCGGTTTATCTTCGCGCGTGGAAATGGATGAACGCGCATCGCAGCGAAGCGATCGCGATGATGAAAAAGTTCTACGAGCTGGGCGGCGTGACCATCTCGGAAGCATCGATGCGCAAGGAGTTCGATACGCGCCCGACCTTCGATCTCGCCGGACACTTGCTGATCATGGACCGGGCGAAAGGAAGCTCCGACGTCGACAAGTGGTTGACCCAGATCGGCGAGTTCATGAAGAGCTCGGGCTCGATCGCGGAAGCGCCGGCGACTTCGGCTTATGTCACCGACGAGTACATGCGCATGGTCGACCGGGACCCGAAGCTCAAGGCGTTCGCCAACAGCAGCAATTGACGACCTGCCCGATGGGCGACGGAAGATCGGCTGCTTTCCGGATCGCGGTAGGCGCCGCGACCTTTGCGGCACTCGCCGTACTCTGGTATGCGGCAACCTCCGTCACGCACGTCATCCCGCCGGTGTACTTTCCCGCACCGGCGGAGGTCGCCCAGGCGTTGCAGCAGATTACGATCCGGGGTTACGCGGATGGCAAGCTGCACGAGCACTTTTTTCATAGCTCTCTGCTGGTGCTGATGGGCTTCGCGGCCGCGGTGGCGATCGGCGTCCCACTCGGGATGCTGATGGGCTGGAGTCGCCGCGCGGAGGCGCTGATCAATCCCGGTTTCTTGTTGTTGCGTCCGATCCCGCCACTGGCATGGATTCCGCTCGCGATCGTGTGGCTGGGGTTGGGCGATGCCGCCAAGGTGCTGGTGATCTGGTTCGCCGCCTTCGTTCCCGCGGTTATCAACAGCTATGCCGGCGTACGCTCGATCGAGCCGCATCTGATCGAGGCGGCGCGCTCGCTGGGTATCGGCCGCGGGATGCTGGTGCAGGAAGTGCTCTTTCCGGGATCGTTGCCGCTGGTGTTCACCGGTCTTCGGCTATCGCTGCAGGCGTGCTGGACGACCCTGGTCGCCGGTGAGCTGATCGGCGCCATCGTCGGGCTGGGCCACGTGCTGTACCAGGCAGGGCTCGATATCTTTCCGGCGATGATCGTCGTCGGCATGATCGGCGTCGCGGTCGCCGGAGGACTCGCCACCCTCGCGCTCGGGTGGCTCGAGCTGCGCGCGATGCCGTGGCGGGCTCGTTGACCATGCAGACTCCACTTGCCTTTCGCGAGCTCGTCCTGCTGAGCATCGCGGGACTCGTTGCATTCTTCGGCTTATGGTCCTTGGCAGCCTTAGGCGGATTGGCGCCGCCGCAATTCCTGCCCCCGCCGTGGATCGTCGCGGCGAAATTCGTTGAGCTTACGCGAGAGCCGTTCGTCGGTTACACGCTGCAACAGCATCTGCTGTCGTCGTTCCTGCGCTTCGGCATGGGCTTCGGATTGGGCGCGCTCATCGGCGTGCCGTTGGGTCTCGCGATGGGCTGGTTTCGCTGGCTCGACGGCATCGTATCGCCGCTATTCGACGCACTGCGCTTTGTCGCACCTATCGCCTGGGTGCCGTTCGCGGCTCTCTGGTTCGGAACCGGCATAGGCGGACCGGTGCTGGTCATTTTCGCCGGCGCCTTGCCCCCCTGCGTGATCAACGCCTATCGCGGCGCGCGCTACATCGACCCGCTGCACGTCGAAGCCGCGCAAACCCTGGGTGCGGACCACTGGCAGATCATCACCGAGGTACTGTTGCCGGCTTCCGTGCCGTCGATCGTCGCCGGACTGCGCGTGAGCGCTGGCCTCGCCTGGCAATCGCTGATCGGGGCCGAGTTGATCGTCGCCTCCAGCGGCATCGGTTATCTGCTGGTCAAGGGACAGGCGAGCATAAGCACCTCGATCGTGATGTCGGGCATGATCGCTATCGGCATCGTCGGCTTCGCCATCGACCTCTTGCTGCAACAGTTCGAGGCGCGCATCCACCGCCGACGCGGGCGCGGCTGAATGACAACGACCCGAAAAATGCATTGGAAAAACGGATATGCTTGCATTATGACCATGTCATAATAACGACAGCTTTCACGATCCCAGCCGACGCCCGGATGCAATCTGGAGTCGGCAAGCGTGCGATGTAAGCCATGCCGACCGTAATGCCGGCGCCAACGCTTGTCGATCGAAGCGAACGGAGACCACACCATGATTCGACGCATCACCCTGATTATCACAGCCGTCGCGTTTGATTTGATCGCTGGCAATGCCTTGGCGCAGCACGCTGCGTCGGAAGCGCTGGTGCAGCAGGCGCAAGGATTTCGTGACGGCGTGCAAGGCGCGCTGGGACCTCTCTATCGCGAGAATCCCTACGCGGAACGCGCGGGCAAGCGGCCATCGAAGCACGATACGACCCCGCTGGGAATGACCCGGCACTGGAACGAGGTCGCGGTCGACGCGAGCGGCCTCGACCATACGCCGGTTGCGAGCGGAGAAACGCGCGTCTTCGGCGAGCAGTACGGACCTGCCCGCGCGAGCCGCGCGATGGCGATCGTGCACGTTGCCATCTTCGAAGCGGTCAACGCGATCTCGGGCCGTTATCGAAGCTACACCGGGCTTCCCGCCGCAGCGCACAGCACGTCGATGGAAGCCGCGATTGCGCAAGCGGCGCACGACACCTTGAGCGCCCTGTTTCCGTCGCAGAAAGCAGCCTTCGACGAGCAGCTCGCGCAGGATCTCGACACCGTCAACGGCCGACGGCCGAGGGAGCTTGGCATCGAGCTGGGACAGCGCGCCGCGTCCGCGATCCTGACCCGACGAGCGAACGACGGGTCGGCGCGCGCAGAACCTCGCGTGGGCATCGAGTTCATCACCAGCTCCGATCCCGGCAAGTGGCGCCAGGACCCGGTGAGCCGGATCCCTATCGCGCTCGGGGCCTATTGGGGCGAAGTGACACCCTTCGTGTTGGCAAGCAGCGCACAGTTTCGCGCGCCGCCGCCTGCCGCGCTCGCCTCGGCGGAGTATGCGCAAGCGTTTGCCGAGGCGAAAGCGCTCGGCGGCGATGGCATCGTCACCGCCACCAGCCGCACCGCCGAGCAGGCCGAGATCGGCATCTTCTGGGCCTACGACGGCACGCCGAGCCTGTGCGCGCCGCCGCGCCTCTACAATCAGATCGCGACCCAGATTGCCGAACAGCAGGGTTCGGACGTCTTCGAACTGACCCGCCTGCTAGCGCTGGTCAACACGGCAATGGCCGATGCTGGCATCGCCGTCTGGGAGTCGAAGTATTACTACCAGTACTGGCGGCCGATTGCCGGCATCCGCGAGGCCGATGCAAACCCGGCGCTGTCGCTGCCAGGGGATGGCAATCCGGCAACGGTCGCCGACCCAAGCTTCATGCCGCTGGGCGCGCCTGCCAGCAATCTGACCGGGCCCAACTTCACGCCGCCGTTCCCCGCTTATCCTTCGGGTCACGCTGGATTCGGTGGCGCGTTGTTTCAGATTCTGCGCCGTTTCTACCTCCGCGACGACATTGCCTTCAGGTTTGTCTCCGACGAATTCAACGGTGTG
>DATMNH010000123.1:0-14395 GCA_035568975.1 Casimicrobiaceae bacterium | reverse complement strand
TACAATTCCAGCGACGCCGGTTCTGGCCCATCGCTGACCCGGTCCCCGACGAGCGAACTCAATGCAATTCCGAATTCTTCCCGGCACCGAGCTCAACGTTTCCGCGACGACGATGCAGCAACTCGAGGAAGATATCGAGGCCGCGCATTTCGAGCTCGATGCCGAGACGCTTGCTGCGATCGCCACAATTCAAACGTCCTATCCGAATCCAGCGGGCTAAAAGCCCGACCCCATCATGATTACTGCCGATCTACTCAAAAACGTACCGCTCTTCGCCGAAGTGCCTGCGCCGGAGCTTGCCACCATCGCCGCGCGAGCAGCCGATATCCAATTGCGCGACGGCGAGTGGCTGATTCATGAAGGCGAAGCTGCGGCCTTCTTCATCCTCTTGTCAGGCCGGCTCGCCGTCTGGAAGTCCTACGGCGGGGTGGAGCGCGTGATCAACGAGTACCAGTCCGGCAATTTCTTCGGCGAATTGCCGCTGCTGCTTGGATCTCCCGCCATAGCAAGCCTGCGCGCGGAGCAAGCTTCGCGCGTCGCGCGCCTCGACGAGCACGACTTTCGCGAGTTGATCGTTGCATGCCCTAACCTCAACGCGGAGCTGATGCGCTCGATGGCTACTCGTGTCGGCCTTCTGCAGCAGGCTACGCTCGAGACGCCGGTCGCCACGGTGACCATCATCGGGCATCGATTCGACCTCGCGTGCCATGACCTGCGCGACTTTCTCGCACGCAATCGCGTGGAGTTCCAATGGCACGACCCGCGCGATCCCGAGGCGCGCGTGGGCTTGCTCGCGTCGCCGCAGCCCAGCGAAGCGTATCCGGTGGTAGTGCTGGCCGACGGCTCGCGGCTGGTCACGCCGACCTTTCGCGAGCTTGCGGAGCGGCTGGGCCTGAATACCGCGCCTGCGCAGACGAGCTACGACGTGACCATCGTCGGCGCCGGCCCGGCCGGACTGGCCGCGGCCGTGTACGGCGCCTCCGAGGGACTGTGCACGCTCCTGATCGAGCGCGAGGCGCCCGGGGGACAGGCGGGAACGTCGTCGCGGATCGAGAACTACCTCGGCTTCCCGGCCGGCATCTCGGGCGACGACCTCGGCACGCGCGCGTTGCAGCAGGCAACCAGATTCGGCGTCGAACTCGTGGTCGCGCGCGATGTCGTCGGCATCGAGGCCGATTTCAACGGCAACGCGCTCGGCGTTCTGCTCGACGGCGGGGACAGGGTCGAAACCCGATCCGTCGTCATCGCAACCGGCGTCGCCTGGCGCGAGCTCGAAGTGGTCGGCGCCGACGCCATGGTCGGGCGCGGCATCTACTACGGCGCGGCGCGCACCGAGGCGCTCAACACGCGTGGCCGCGATATTTTTCTGATCGGCGGCGGCAACTCCGCCGGACAGGCGGCGATGTTCTTCGCCAACTATGCGCGCACGGTGACCATCCTGGTGCGAGGCCCTTCGTTGACGTCCAGCATGTCGCATTACCTGATCGCTCAGCTCGAAAGCAAAGCCAACGTAAAGATCGAAACCTTGAGCCAGGTGGTGGGCGTCGAGGGCACCGACCATCTGGAAGCGATCGTCATCGAGAATCGGCGCAGCGGCGAGCGCCGACGCCAGCCGACCGATGCGCTTTTCGTGTTCATTGGCGCCGACGCCAAGACATCGTGGCTGCCGCCGGCGGTGATCCGCGACGAGCGCGGCTACGTTTGCACCGGGCGCGACGTCATGGATCTCGTGGCGCAACAAAACGGCTCATGGCCACAAGAGCGCGACCCCTATCTGCTGGAAACCAGCGTGCCCGGTGTTTTCGCGGTCGGCGATGTTCGCCACGGCTCGATCAAGCGCGTCGCTTCGGGCGTCGGCGAAGGCAGCATGGCGATTGCCTTGGTTCACCAGTATTTCAGGGAGCTGCAGAGCGACGCCGCGGACGTCGATCCGTGCCATGACAATGCGCGCCCCGCTGACGCGCACGCGACCGCGGGCTCGGCTTGAGCTCCGCTACCGCAGGCGCCACGTCGCCGCCATACGCGGGAATTTTTCCCGTTGCGCCGACGCCTTTCACCGAATCCGGCGAGCTGGACATCGCCGGCCAGCGGCGCGTGCTCGACTGCATGATCGATCAGGGCGTCGACGGCATCTGCATCCTCGCCAACTATTCGGAGCAGTTTCTACTCTCCGATGACGAGCGTAACGCGCTGCTCGATGTTTGTCTGTCGCATGTTGCCGGCCGCGCACCGGTGATCGTCACCTGCAGTCATTTCAGTACGCGGATCGTGGTGGAGCGCTCGCGCATGGCCGCGGCGGCGGGCGCGGCGATGCTGATGCTGATGCCGCCCTACCACGGCACGGGCCTGCGGGCGGACGAAAACGGGATGGTGCAGCATTTCGCACGCGTCGCAGAAGCAGTGTCGACCCCGATCATGATTCAGGATGCGCCGCTCTCCGGCGTGGCTCTGTCCGTGGCATTTCTCGTCCGTCTCGCGCGGGAAGTGCCGACGGTGCGCTATTTCAAAATCGAGGTGCCCGGCGCCGCGGCGAAGCTGCGCAGCCTGATCGAAGCGGGCGGAGACGCGATCCGGGGGCCGTTCGACGGCGAAGAATCGATCACGCTGATGGCGGATCTGGATGCGGGCGCAACCGGCACGATGCCCAGCGCGCTGCTGCCCGACCTGATCAAGCCGGTGCTGGAGCATCATCGGGCCGGGCGTCGAAAGGAGGCAGCCGCTGCGTATGCGCGCATTCTTCCGCTCATCAATTATGAGAACCGCCAATGCGGCTTACGGGCGACCAAGACCGTGATGGCTGCCGGAGGTGTCATCACAAGCGATGCCGTGCGCCATCCACTCGAGGCGCTACATCCGGCGACGCGAGCGGGCCTGCTCGACCTCGCGGCAGAGCTCGATCCGATTGCACTTCGCTGGGGGAAGTAAGAGATCCAGGGAATTCCAGGATTGCGACGTGACGACAAAGTAGAATCACGCCCACCATTGTCGCCCTGCAGGAATACTCACATGTCTCTTCGCCTCACTGCGCTGCTCGTCTCGGCGATCGGGTTCAATCCTGCGCTGGCCGATTCGCCCGCCGACCGCTGGAATCTGGCCGACCTCTACCCGTCGGTCGCCGCATGGAACACCGAAGCGTCCAAGCTGGAAGCGCAGATGAGGGAGCTCGCAGCTTGCAAAGGCCACCTTGGCGACGTCGCGCGCTTCAAGAAGTGCCTCGATCTTCAGGCGGACATGGGAAAGCGCTTTGCCCGCATGAACGTCTATTCGTCGGAACAGTTGGCCGAGGATACGGGGGCGGCGGCCTATCTCGAGCTTTCGCAGAAGGCCGAAGTGCTCGGTGCGAAGTTGAACGAGGCGAATGCGTTCATGAGCCCGGAGATCCTTCGGCTGGGGAAGAACAAGATCGCGCGCTTGCTGGCTCAGGACCCGTCGCTCAAGCAATACCGGCATCCGCTGGACGAGATCCTGCGGCTCGCGCCGCATACGCTAGACAGCGAGGGCGAATCGCTGGTGGCCCAGTTCGGGCTGATGAGCCGCGCAGGCGGGTCGGCATATTCCATCCTCACCAACGCCGACGTACCCTGGCCCACGATCAAATTGTCGACGGGCGAGGAAGTGCGCCTCGACCCGTCCGCCTACACCAAATATCGCGAAGCGCCGAACCGCGACGATCGCAAGCGCGTCATGGATGCGTTCTTCGGCGCGTTCAAGACCTACGAGCGCACCCTCGGCGTGACGCTCTATTCGCAGCTGAAAGAGGATTCGGTCTTCGCCAAGGTGCGCAAGTATCCGGATTCGATCACCCGCGCGCTCGACGCCAATCGGGTGCCGGTCGCCGTGTTCGACATGCTCATCGCGCAGACGAACGCCAACCTGGCGACGCTGCATCGTTATTTCCGCCTGCGTGCGAAGATACTGGGCGTTCCGCAGATGCAGTACTACGACATCTATCCGCCGCTCGTGCACAGCGACATCAAGTTTCCGCTTGCGATCGCCAAGCAACTCGTGCTCGAGGCGGTGGCACCTCTGGGAACGGATTACGTCGCGACGATCGACAAGGGATTCAACAGCCGCTGGATGGATGCCTATCCGCGGAAGAACAAGCAGGGTGGCGCACACATGGCGGGCATCGCCTACGACGTGCACCCGTACGTGCTGATGAACTACAACGACGACTACGAATCGGTCACGACGATCGCGCACGAGTGGGGCCACGCGATGCACTCGTATCTCGCCAACCACGCGCAGCCGTTCGTGACCGCGAAATATTCGATATTCATCGCCGAAATTGCCTCGACGTTCGACGAGCAGCTGCTGCTCGACCGCGTGCTCAAGACCGCGAAACACGACGACGAGCGCCTGCTCTATCTGGGCAGCGCGCTCGAGGGCTTGCGTGCAACGTTTTTCAGACAGGCCATGTTTGCCGAGTTCGAGCGCAGCATCCACGCGCGCGTCGACCGCGGCGAGCCGTTGGCGGGAGAGGCGCTGACCAGGATCTACTGCGACATTCTAAGGCGCTATCACGGCGCGGCGGAAGGCGTAGTTGGCATCGACGACGCGTATTGCGTCGAGTGGGCGTACATCCCGCATTTCTACAATTCCTTCTATGTCTACCAGTACGCCACGTCGATTGCGGCCAGCTCCCTGTTCTCGCAGAGAGTCGGCAGCGGCGAGCCCGGCGCGCTCAAGCGCTACCTCGACTTGCTGCGCGCCGGGGGATCGGATTATCCGTACGAGCTGGTCAGGGCCGCGGGCGTGGATCTCGCGACGCCGGCGCCGTATCAGGCACTCGTCGCGCGGATGAATACGATCATGGACGAGATCGAGGCGATTCTGGCGAAGCGGAAATAACGCAGGCAAGGCACGCGTCACGAAATCTGGCAGTTCGCGGTGGGCCGCCGTTGCCAGTTGCCGCGGTGAAGCTAGTTTCTCGACTCGTAGATTGCGGAACATTTCGTTCGCCGCCATTCCCGCAAAAGCGGGAATCCAGTGTCTTTTTCACAAACGCCACTGGGTCCCCGCTTTCGAGAGACGACGGAATATGTTCGCGTACTTCCAAGTTGTTGTACTAGCGGCGAACGCCGGGCGCTTCCAGCGGCAGACCTTGAGCGCGCCAGGCGAGAAAAAGCTCGATATCGGTAAGCTCGCTCGCTCCCGGAGGCGGCATCTCCGCGCGAATTCCGAACAGGCAAGCGCGGATCCGGCGTTGCAGGGAGCCCAGCGTCTGCCACTCGAGCTTGTAGGCGGGAAATGCGTTGCCGTGGCCCTGGCTTAGGGTCTCCGCATAAAGCCTCTTCCCCCAGTTCTGGTCGTGACATTGAGCGCAGGACAGGTTCATTTGTCCATGCCGCTGGCTGTAAAACGCGCGTCCGCGATCGAATGCCGCGCCGGCAGGCCCGTCGATCCGGGCCGCCAGCGCCATGCCCCTCGATTGCAAGGCAAGGTAGGCGGTGAGGCCGAGCAAATCGTCGGATTCCCGCGGCAGGGGATTCTGCTTCTGCCGACGCACGCGACAATCGTTGATGCGAGCCTCGAGGTCGAGAACGGTGCCCGACGCGGCGTCAAACGCCGGATATCGCGCGGCGACGCCGCGCATGGAGGCGCTCGCGTCGCCGTGACATGACGCACAGCTGCTGCCGCCCGTGGAGTCGTTCCACAATTTTTCGCCGCGCTCCACCCAGAGGAAACCGGGGTTCGCCAGATCGTCGGACTGCATGCTGCGCACGTCCGAGCCGGAGAACTCGATGCCAGAGCGCAAGACGTTCAGCGGCAGCGCACGCTGTTGAGCCTGAACGGCCGAGATCAGAAGGAGGGCCACCACCGGCCCAAGCAGCGCTCCGGCAAAGCGGATTTGCAGGTGCGAATTCGCTCGCAGGAGTCGCCGGGTCAGCCCCGACGCTTTGATGAACCCTGACCTTTGTCGCAACGATCGCCGCCAGCAGCTCGGCATCAAACGACCTTTACAGCCGCCTGCGCCGTTCCACGCGCACCGGCGTCGTCGATCCACTCGAAATCCAGCGTTCCGGATTCGCGAGCGGTGACAAAGAACCGAAAGTAGGGGTTGGCCGCAATGCCCGAGCTCACGCGCACCGCGAACACCGGGTCGCCGTTATAGCGGCAGGCAAAGCTGCGGATCACATTGCGCGGAACAGGCTTGCCGCCTTCGTCGGTGCGGTATCCGGTTTCCATCGCGTGGCGGATCGAGATGCGAACCTCGATCGCTTCGTCGCGGCGGGTTGCGGCGGGTACGTTGATGCGTGAGTCGGCCATCGGAGTTGACTTAGATGCTATTCAGCTGCACTCAACGGCCAGTCAGCTTCCATCGAGGCAGGCGGCGATGGTGACGATGACCTCGGCGACCGCCGCGAAAAGCGCGCCATCGCTCATGACCGCCACCGCGACCACGCGCTGGCTGCCTGCGAGCCGGACACGTGAATCGATCTCGACTTTTGGCGGCGGGATAGGAAACTCGAAGACTGCCATCTCGGGCACGGGGTTCACTTCGGAGAACAGATGAATCGCCCGCACCGTGGGGCCGGGCGCGAACGGGCCGGCCATGGTCAGGCGCATCGGAACGGCTTGCCCATTGTCGGCGAGCGTTGGGAGATCGAGACGCAGGCGCTCTCTTCGCGGCGAGCGTCCTGCCAGAAACGATGTGAGCGCCGGAATGGCCGGCATTTCCTGCGCCGCAGCAGCGCTCGCGCCGGCTAACAGCGGGCTGACAAGCGCCCATGCGCCGGCGCTTTGCAGCAAGCGTCGCCGTGACACGGGCGTTCGCGACAGCGGTGCGGTCATTGCGCCCTGCTCATCTTTAGTGTCGCAAGGTAGGCAACAATATCTTCGATTTGTTCCGCCGTGAGGATCGGTTTGCCGCGGTAGGCGCTCGCTACCTGGTCGAAGCCTTCGATGCGATAGTAGCTCGGCATGATAGTCGTGGGCTTGAGCCGCATGTTGTCGACGATCCGCAGTCGCAGTTGCGCGACACTCAGCGTTCGTGCGACACCGTCGAGTGAAGGGCCGAGGTTGCCCGAGAAGCGCACCCCCGGATCTCGCAGCGCGTGGCACAACACGCAGTTGGCCGCTTCGCGCCCGAGGATCAGCGCCCGCCCGCGCTCGGCATCGCCCCTGGCGCCGCCGAGCGCTTCCGGAATGCCGTCGGCAACCACGCGAAATTTGGCCAGCTTTCCGGGTTCGCCTGCGCTCGTCCCCATCGTGGCCGCTGCGCCCGCCAGCGCGGCGATCAATCCTAACACCATCCGTATCCGGCGTGGACCACGAATGTTCGAGGTCATGTCGCGTCGTGGCCGAATTCTGCTTCAGGGGCGGCGGGTTGCAACAGCGCGGTCATGCGGAGATGTTAACCGCAAAAGAGGCGGTACGACACTGCGTGCAGCTGCTCGCCGCGGCTGAATGGAGTAAGCTAGAATCCGGCTGACACCCGCCGTTCGTCGACTCTGCTGGTCGAACCGTGTGCAGCCACTCGAGTTTCATTTCCGGAATCGCCGTCAAGGCCGCAATCAAAGACAGCAAGCAGGAGGAGCGCATGGCAAAGCTCAACATCAACGGCAAGCTACGTGACGTGCAGGTGGAGAGCGACACGCCTCTGCTGTGGGTCATCCGCGAGCAGGTTGGCCTGACCGGCACCAAATACGGATGCGGCGTCGCGCAGTGTGGCGCGTGCTCGGTGCACATCAACGGCGAAGTGCGCCGGTCGTGCTCGATCCCCGTCGGCAGCATCAAAGCCGGCGACCGGATCGTGACCATCGAGGGCCTCTCCGCCAATAGCTCGCATCCGGTGCAGAAGGCGTGGGCTGCGCTCGATGTGCCTCAGTGCGGTTATTGCCAGTCGGGACAGATCATGGCGGCAGCGGCGCTGCTCAATAAAAATCCGAACCCCAGCGACAAGGACATCGACGAAGCGATGACCAACATCTGCCGTTGCGGTACTTATCAGCGGATTCGCGCCGGCGTGCACATGGCGGCGGTGGCTGCCGCGGCGAAAGACGGGCGCATCGGTGCGCCGGCCGATCGCAAGTCCAAAGCGTAGGGGCGCCTCATGAAAAAGACGATCAGCAGGACAGAAAGCGTCGAGAAGGTAACGAAGCTTACGAAGATGTCAAAGTCGACCAACCTTTCCCGGCGCAAGTTCATCGTCGGCTCCGCGGCCGCGGCCGGCGGCGGGCTGGCGCTCGGATTTCAGCTCCCGTTCGTCATCAAGTCTGCCGCGGCGCAGAGCACAGGCAAGGCATATGCGGAAGTCAACGCGTGGGTCCTGATCAGGCCCGACGAGACCTGCGCCATCCGCATCGCGCGCTCGGAGATGGGACAGGGCACGCTTACCGGCCTCGCCCAGCTCGTCGCCGAAGAGCTGGAGTGCGACTGGAAGCACGTCACGACCGAAATGCCGACCCCCGGCCAGAGCCTCGCCCGCAAACGTGTCTGGGGCGAAATGGGCACCGGCGGTAGCCGCGGCATACGCACGTCCGAGGACTATGTCCGCCGTGGCGGCGCTGCCGCCCGCATCATGTTGCTGCAAGCCGCGGCCGATGGCTGGAAGGTGCCGGTCGGCGAGCTCACCGTATCCGACGGCGTCATTACGCATGCGGCGTCCAAGCGCACGACCACTTACGGCAAGGTAGCGGCGGCCGCCGCCAAGCTGCCTGCGCCGGACCCGAAGAGCATTACGCTCAAGGACCCGAAATCCTGGAAGATCGCCGGCAAGCCGATGAAGCGGCTCGACACCGCCGAGAAGCTTAACGGCGATCTCGTGTATGCGATCGACGTCAAGGTTCCCGGCATGATGTGCGCCGCGATCAAGGACTGTCCGGTGTTCGGCGGGAAGCTCGTCAGTTTCGATGAAGCCAAAGTCGCGGGCCGTCCCGGCGTTCGCCGCGTGGTCAAGGTCAACGACACCACGGTCGCGGTCGTCGCCGACACGTGGTGGCACGCCAAGACTGCGCTCGACGCGCTGCCGATCGTGTGGGATGAGGGCGCCAATGCGTCGCGGTCGAGCGCGATGATCGCCGATCAGCTCAAGGAAGGCCTCACGGCGCAAAGCGCGTACGCGTACCGGAAGGAAGGTGACGCGCTCAAGGCCATCGAGGGCGCCGCGAAAAAGGTCGAAGCGGTCTACAGCACGCCGTTCCTCGCTCACGCGACGATGGAGCCGATGAACTGCACGGTCAAGTTCTCCACCGACAAAGCCGAGGTCTGGGTGCCGACCCAGAACGGCGAGGCGGCGCTTGCCGCGCTGTCGGAAGAGTCCGGCCTGCCGCTCGAAAAATGCGAGGTTTACAAGCATACGCTGGGCGGCGGCTTCGGCCGCCGCGGCGGCGCACAGGATTACGTGCGTCAGGCGACCGCAATCGCCAAGCAGCTTCCGGGCGTTCCGATCAAACTGATCTGGTCGCGCGAAGAAGACATGACGCATGACTTCTATCGGCCGATTTCGCAGTGCAGGCTGGCCGCGGGTGTCGACGATTCCGGCAAGCTGGTCGCGCTGCACGTTCGCATTTCCGGCCAGTCGATCAACGCGTTTCTGAATTCGCCGGCAGCCAAGGACGGCAACGACGATCGCCAGCTCCAGGGATATTACGAAAAGCCCGGTGACGCGCAGTTGGGCTACAGCGTGCCGAACCTGCTCATCGAATACGCGATGCGCAACACGCACGTTCCGGTCGGCCCGTGGCGCGGCGTCAATACCAATCAGAACGCCGTGTACATGGAATGCTTCATGGACGAGGTGGCGCATGCGGCCGGCACCGATCCGCTCGAATTCCGCCGCGCGCTGATGCAGAACCATCCCAAGCATCTTGCCGTGTTGAACGCGGTCGCCGACAAGGCCGGGTGGGGTAAGCCTTTGCCGGCCGGAGTGCACCGCGGCATCGCGCAATTCATGGGCTATGGCAGCTACTCCGCGGCGGTCGCCGAGGTGTCGGTGAGCGACCAGGGCAAGCTCAAGGTTCATCGCATAGTGCTGGCGCTCAATTGCGGTCATGCGGTCAATCCCGATCAGATCGCCGCGCAGGTGGAAGGTTCGGTCGCGTACGGCCTTACCGCAACGCTGTACGGCGAATGCACGGTCGACAAAGGACGCATCGTGGAACAGAACTTCAACACCTACGAGATCATGCGGTTGGCCGAGATGCCCAAGGTCGAGACGGTGATCGTGCCGAGCTATGACTTCTGGGGCGGAGTCGGCGAGCCGACGATCTGCGTGGTGGCGCCGTCGGTGCTCAATGCCATCTACGCCGCGACCGGCAAGCCGGCGCGCAGCCTGCCGTTGAAGAACGCCAAGCTGGTGTAGCGGCGGCGGGCAAGGGCCGCTAGTAGACTGGGGATTCCCGCGACTCTGAAGAATCGATCAGCGCCGTCGGAACGGTCGCCGCGTCGAGCTCGCGGCCTATTTTTTCGGCTCGATCGACGCGCTGAACGTGATGTCATAGGTGTAGGGCACGTCCTTGAACGATTTCTGCGGACTCTTCGTACGCGCGCGGCCGGCGATCGTCTTGCCGTCGAAGGTTTGCGCCTCGAAGACGTGCTCGGTTGAGCCCCCGTTCTCGCCCATGCTGCCGAAACGCTGGTGTCCGACGTCGAAATTGATGACCTGCTTGTCGGCGTCGATGGTCTGCCGAACGCAGTGAACCTTCCCGGCGGCGACCAGGTCCTTGTACGCGAATACATCGCGCACCGCCGGGGCCGGTACCGCGGCGTCGCAGAGCAGTACCACGACGTCCTGCTTTTTCTTGTCGAAGAACCCTTCCTTCGCGTAGGCGTAGACCTGGGTGATGGCGACCGGCTTACCGTCGACGTCGAGTTTGCCTTCGGCGCGGTTCTGCGCCGCGGCCGGCGCCATCCACGACGCGACCACCCCGAGAGCGACGATCTGCGTGACGATCGCTCGAATCATTGCTGGCTTCATGGCTTGGAGTCTCCCATCGGTCTTGGAATTGCGGCCAACGTTTGCTGTTCCGACGCCAGCGCACTGCACTCTATGACGTTTTCTCCAGTCTTGCCATCGGTGCGAGAAGACTCTACACCCGTTAGCTTGCGCCGGCGCGGATCGGCGCGCACGCCGCAAGTAAGACGCACTCACGATCACCTCATGAGGATGGCCTTCACGCGCCGACGCGGCCGGCAACGATTCCCACCAGCGCGGGGCCATAGCGCTCCAGCTTGTTCGCGCCGATGCCGGAGATATCTCTCAATGCGACCAGGTCCTGCGGCCGCAGGCGAGCGATTTCCGCCAGCGTCTTATCGTGCAGGATCACGAACGCCGGCACCGACTGGGTCCGCGATTCGGTCAGCCGCCACGCCTTGAGGCGATCGAGCAAGGCGTTGTCCGCCGCGGAAAGGTCAGCGACTGGTACGCTGCCGGAACGAGGACGACGTGTCGGGCGTACCCGCGTGGCGGTGCGCCGCATCGAAACCTGCTGCGTGCCTTTCAATACCGGCCGACTCGCCTCCGTGAGCCGCAATGCGCCATGCGCCTCGTGGTCGACGCGCGCATATCCCATCGCCACCAATTGCCGGAACACGCCGCGCCATGCCGTCTCGTCGACGTCTTCGCCGATACCGAATACCGACAGCTTGTCGTGCTCCCAGCGGGTGATTCGCGCGCCGGCCTTGCCGCGCAGCACGTCGATCAGATGTACCGCGCCGAAACGCTGGCCGGTGCGATAGATGGCAGACAGCGCCTTCTGCGCCGCTGATGTGGCGTCGTAGGTCTCGGGTGGCGAGAGGCAGGTGTCGCAATTGCCGCAGGGCATGCTCGCCTCGCCGAAATAGGCGAGCAGACGTACCCGGCGGCAGCCCGCGGTTTCGCAGAGGCCGAGCAGCGCATCGAGCTTGGCGACGGATACCCGCTTGTATTCGTCGCCGGCATCCGACATGTCGATCATCCGCCGCTGTTGCACGACGTCGGCAAGCCCGTAGGCCATCCAGGCGTCTGCGCTCGCCCCGTCGCGGCCGGCGCGTCCGGTCTCCTGATAGTAGCCCTCGACGCTTTTGGGCAGGTCGAGGTGCGCGACAAAACGCACGTCCGGCTTGTCGATGCCCATGCCAAACGCGATCGTCGCCACCATCACCAACCCTTCCTCGCGTTGAAAGCGCGCCTGGTGCGCGGTGCGTGCGGGAGTGTCCATTCCGGCATGGTAGGGCAGCGCCGGAACGCCCTCGGACACCAGCCACGCCGCGGTCTCGTCGACCTTGCGCCGCGAAAGGCAATAGACAATGCCGGCTTCACCCCGATGCTCGTCCTCGATGAAGTGTAAGAGCTGCGCGCGTGCGTCCTCCTTGTCGACGATGGTGTAGCGTATGTTCGGGCGATCGAAGCTGGAGACGAAGACGCGCGCATCGGCAAGCCCGAGGCGCTCGATGATCTCGGCGCGCGTTTGCGGGTCGGCGGTTGCCGTCAGTGCGATACGGGGGATTCGTGGATAGCGCTCGTGCAGCAGCGACAACTGCAGATACTCGGGCCGGAAATCGTGGCCCCATTGCGACACGCAGTGCGCTTCGTCGATCGCGAACAGCGCCAGCTGCGTGCGGTCCAGCAGATCGAGGCAGCGCGAGCTGGTCAACCGCTCGGGCGCGACGTAGAGCAGGTCGAGCGCGCCGGCAAGAAGCGCGCGCTCGGTGGCGCGCGCCGCGTCGGCGTCCTGCGTGGAGTTGAGGAACGCCGCGCGCACGCCCAGTTGGGTCAGCGCCGCAACCTGATCCTGCATCAATGCGATCAGCGGCGAGACGACGATGCCGGTGCCTTGGCGGACGAGGGAGGGAATCTGATAGCAAAGCGACTTGCCGCTGCCGGTCGGCATGAGCACCAGCGCGTCGCCACCAGCCACAAGGTGGTCAACGACTTCCCCTTGCCCGTCGCGGAACGCAGCGTAGCCAAAGGTATCGCGCAGCACTTCGATCGAACGAGGGAAATCCCGGTGCACCGTGGCCAGTCAAGGTGAGCAATAGCTGCCGCTTCGAAGGCGAAGCCCAAGCGAAAAGCGCAGCAGCCCGATTTTCGCAGAATTCGGTCGTGCCGGACTTGTCGCTTAAGTCGTATCCGAGCGAGCTTGGACGCCGATGTCGCGTCACTCGGCCTGGCCGGGAGCGAATCGCGCGGCGCGCACGATTCGCGACCCGTGATCTTACTTGATGGTTGCGGCGCCGACCTTGCAGGCGACCTCATCCTGAGAGCCGGTGCCGCCGGAACAGCCGATCGCCCCGATCAGCTTGCCGGCCTCGACCAGAGGAATGCCGCCTCGCGAGCCGATGACTCCGTCGAGAGTGATCAGGTAGTTGAAGCTGTTGAGTTGAATGCCGTTTTCGAAAGCCTTGGTTTCACGACGGAAGGTCGCGGCCGCGCGAGCCTTGTGCTCGGAAATCTGGATCGAGGCGAGCTGCGCGCCGTCCATGCGCTGGAACGCGACCAGGTTGCCGCCCGAATCGACCACCGTGACAACCAGCTTCCAGTCACGCTTCTTGGCTTCAGCCACCGTGGCGGCGATCGCCGCCTGCGCGCGATCGAGGCCGATCGGCGCGCCGTAGGGAACATCGAACGGCATCTTCTCGGGCACGTTATCCAGCGGATTCGGCGGTGGCGTCGGCGCAGGCTGTTGCGCGTAGCTCGTCGTGGCCACGAGCATCAGGGAGCCGAGCAGGGCGATGCGCAACACGGATTTCGACAGCATGGTGGTCCTCCTTCGGTTATGGGTGGCGGGTGCTCCCGCTCGAACGCCTCATGCAAACAGGCGCGGCCCGGACTTTATTCTTGCGACGTTAGGTGCATGTCCCGGGCGCTGACTATCTTACCCAAAACCAAGGGATCGAGCATACCGTCATCGGTCGCAAGCGTAATCGCGCTGAATGTCGCTGGATTCCGGAGCCCCGAGAAGGGTGTCGACACGACTCGCGCCTCGATCGGCAACGCAGATGAAGCAGATCGAAAACGATGATTGGACTGTTGGTGTTGTCGCCGCCATCTTGTGGTTGTCGGCAACGAATCATCTACTCAATCGAGGTGTCGCATGGACGGTTACAATATCTACGACGATCCGGCGCTCAAGGGCAAGACTCCCTGGCCGCTGGTTGCGAGCAGCCTGTGGCTGCGGCTGGGCTTCGTCGCCGCGACTGGCGTCGTTGTGGGGCTGACCCAGCTCTACAAAGGCGAATGGACTCTCCTCGCTGCGCTCGCGTGGATCTTCGGAGGCGCCTGGCTGGCTGCGCTGTCGTGGCGTCGGGCGATAGCTCAGATCGACCGGCTGGACGGCGTCGAGGCCGCTCCGGAGACCCCGCCGCCTGAAGTGACCGCTCCCAAAGCAACAACTTACCCGAGTTGGGATCGGCGCGAGGTCAGCGCACCGCAAGTCCGCGGTTAGCAATTTCGCCTGCGGGAATCTCAGCC
>DATMNH010000122.1:0-3392 GCA_035568975.1 Casimicrobiaceae bacterium | reverse complement strand
GCAACGGTCGGGCCCATATGATCTTGGCGGCGCTGGCGCCCACACCTCAATGACGGTCCGGCTTTACGCCGATCATAAACAGATACCGCTACTGCGGACACAGGTCCGGCTGCATCACCTGAAGATCTACGCTGCGGACTGCGCCGAATGTGAAACAAGAGAGGGCAAGATTGACCAAATCGATCGGGCGATCACCTTCGAGGGTGGGCTGACGGCGGAGCCGCGCGCGCCTGATAGAAATCGCCCATAAATGTCCAGTGCGCCGCCACGCTAAATCAGAGGTCGACATACAAACCTCGGAGGGCCAAAAGATCTTCGCGTGATGAGCTGGACATTCCAGGGTTTTGATTACTATGGTTTTCGCCATCTTAGTCGCTCGGAGGCGAGAATGGCAGCCCTTTGTGCGCGCCTAGTCGAGCGCCGGACCGTGCTTAAGACCGGCTTTGCATGGGGTGCTATTGAGGTCGCGTTTCCTTTCATAATGCGGGCTCGCGGCGAACAGTTGGTGAAAATCGGGATGGTCGAGCCACTCAGCGGCGTCTATTCGAAGCTCGCCGAGGCCGAAGTTGCGGGCGCCCGGCTTGCAGTGGAAGAGGTTAATCAGAGTGGCGGCATTCTCGGCCGCGAGGCGCAGTTGCTGGTCGAGGATTCAGCAAATGACATCGCCGTCGGGATCGCGAAGACCCGACAACTGATCGACGCCCAGCAAGTCGATTTTATCCTGGGCAACGTAAACTCGGCAGTCGCTCTCGCGATGATGCGAGTGACTGCCGAGAAGCGCAAGCTCCACATCGTGACCGGGGCACACACCGACGAGATCACTGGCAGCAATTGCAGTTGGAATGTCTTTCGCATCTGCAAGACGACCACAATGGAAGCGAACGCGATTGCCGATACGCTGATCGATAAGTTCGGCAACAAATGGTATTTTCTCACCCCGGACTACGTCTACGGCTATGCGCTGCAAGCCGCCTTCGAGCGCAAGCTTCGCGAACATGGCGGCACGTGGGCCGGCGATGTTCTCCCGCTCGGCACGGTCGATTTCTCACGGCCACTGCTGAACGCTGCGGCGTATCGACCAAACGTGCTCATCAACCTGATGGGCGGTAAGGATCAAACGAACAGCTTGCAGCAGATCGTGCGGTTCGGGACTATGCAGGATATGGCGGTTGGTGGCGCGCTGTTCGAGCTTGAAAGTATCCTCAGCGTGGCTGACACGGCCAAAATCGGCTGGTGGACGATGGAATGGTGGTGGAATCAGCCGGACCTGCCACAGGTCATGGCATTTGACGAAACGATCCGGCGCCGGACCAACAGGGCGGCAAGCGCGCGCAACTGGTTTGGCTACGTCGCCGTTCACACGCTCGCCGGAATTGCCAATCAAGAGAAATCCCTTGACGCGGTCGCGCTCGCCCGCGCATTGCAAGGCTACACCCTGCCGGCCGAAATAGCGCTCGGGCCCGGAAGCACATTTTTCCGCGACCGCGACCACCAGCTCATGAGCACAATACTTGTCGGCGAGGTGCATCCGCCGGAAGGCGATCCCTTCGACGTGTTCAGTGCGCGCGCGATCGTCAAGGCCGACCAGGCGGCAGAGCCGGCTGAGGCGAGCGCGTGCAGAGTCGCATTTCCGAGCTGAGCTGCCGCCTCCAATCACGACATCTGCGCTGGTGGCGCAGGTCGGACCGTGACCTTACGGCCGTCGGTCAGATCGACCGGCGGATTGAGGATCACCTGGTCGCCGTCCTTGACGCCGGCGCTCACCTCGAGGGTAGTGCCGAAATCGCGCACGACCGTCACGGGGCGGATGCGCGCTAGTCTGCCCTCGACCACCGCCACGCTGAGACCCTCTCGATTGAAGATGATCGCCTCCGACGGGACGACGAGCGAAGGCGTCTTGCGCGGGATCTTCAGCTCAACCGTGCAATAGACCCCGGGCGACAAAGCGCGGTCCCGATTGGGAACGTCAATCTCGGTGAGCAGCGTTCGCGTGCCCGGCTGCAGCGCGTCGGCGATGCGCGTCACGGTTCCGGGGAACTCGCGGCCCGGCATCTCCGGTACGCGCACTACGGCCTCTACGCCGGGAGCGACGCCGAAGGCTTCATCCTGCGGCACGTAAAGCTGGATGCGGATCGTGTCGCTGTGCATCAGGGTAAACAGGAATGTGCCGCTCGTCGCGTCCGCTTGTACCAAGCTGCCGATATCGACGTTGCGCTGGGTGATGACGCCGTCAAACGGGGCGACCACGCTCTGGTAGGCCTTTTGCTGGTTCAGCACGCGCAATTGCGCGTTCTGCGCGGTGATATTCGCCTCAGCGACCGCGACAGCAGCGGCCCTCGCCTGCAGAGTCAAGCGATCGGTGTCGCCTTGTTGCAGGGTAACCCAGCCTTTCTGAACGAGAGGATTGTCGCGATCCCACGTGACCTGGGCAAGGTCGCGAGTAGCTTTTGCCTGATTAAGCGAGGCCTGCATCTGCGCCAGCGTTCCCTCCGCCTGCGCGATCTGATGCTCGAGCTCGGGGGCGGTGATCGCGACGAGTAGCTGTCCCGCTATGACGCGGCTGCCGATATCGACCTCGCGCCGCGAGATGTACCCGCTTGCCCGGGCATAGATATTGGCCTGCTCGAATGCTTCGGTGGTGCCCGGCCAGGTTACCGCCATCGTGCCGGCGCTGACGCGCACGGACGCAGTGCGCACGCTGGGGACAAAGTCGCGGCGCTGCTCTGCCGTCGCCATCATCTGGGTATGCAGCCGGGAATGCTGCCAGAAACCCACTCCCAACGCCGTGCCCAGCAGCAGCAAAGCACCCGTCGCGAGAAGCCGCCGCCCGGTGCGCCGCGCCGGTTTGGTCGGGATGGGCCCGGGTCTGCTCGCAGGGCGCTCGGTTTCGCGGCTGTGCGGGTCGGTGCGCGACTGAACGCCCGCATCCGCTACCGGGAATTTCTGGAAGGCGTTCATTGTGGATCCTCCGCAAATACGCCGCGCGCGGGCTTGCCGTCGTTGCCCTTGCGCAGCAAGGCGAAAAGATACGGCACGACGAGCAAGGTGGTTGGCGTAGCGAACAGCAGACCGCCGATCACCGCGCGCGCCAGTGCCGCATTCTGCTCCTCGCCAGGGCCGCCAATCGCCATCGGGATCATACCGACGATCATCGCGGCCGCGGTCATCAGGACGGGCCGGATACGGGTGCGGCCGGCCGCTATTGCCGCGTCGAACGCCCGCAGGCCGGCAAGCTGCTGCTCGCGGGCAAATGTGACGAGCAGTATCGAATTCGCCGAAGCAACGCCGATCGCCATGATCGCCCCCATGAGCGACGGTACACTCACCGTCGTGCCGGTAACGTACAGCATCGTCACGATGCCGCAGAACGTCGCCGGTAGCGCCAGGATGAC
>DATMNH010000121.1:0-5153 GCA_035568975.1 Casimicrobiaceae bacterium | reverse complement strand
GATGTGCTTGTGAACAATGCCGGCACAGCCATTCCGAAAACGTTCGAAACGACCACGCTCGAGGAGATGGATCGCGTGATCGACATCAACGTGCGCGGCGCACTGGCCGCGACGCAGGCTGCGCTGAAACACATGAAGGATGGCGGCCGCATCATCATGACTGGCTCGGCCATTGGCGAGCGTGTCTCGACGCCCGGGCTGGTGGCCTACGCGGCTACGAAGGGAGCCGTGAAGATGTTTACCCAGGCATTGTCCAGAGAAGTCGGGAGCCGGGGCATCACGGTCAACAATGTACAGCCGGGTCCGATCGACACGGAGTTGAATCCCGCCGCGGGCGATTGGGCGGTGCCCCAGAAGGCCGCCACAGCGCTCGACCGCTACGGGCGTGTCGACGAAGTCGCCGCGTTGGTGGCGTTCGTGGCGGGTCCCGAGTCCTCGTACATTACCGGGGCCAATCTAACCGTTGATGGCGGAATGAATGCCTGAGCCAACGCACACTCAGGTTTCCCTACTCGCAGCAATCAGGAGATACGATCATGAGCGATCTTTCTGGAAAAACCGCTCTCATCACCGGCGCGCTGACCGGCATCGGCCGCGCAACCGCGCTCGCATTCGCTCAGGAAGGTTCGCGCGTCGTGATCTCCGGACGACGCGACGACGCCGGACAGGTACTGGTCACTGAGCTGCGCGCTCTCGGCGCCGAGGCGGAATTCGTGCGCGCGGATGTCCGTCGCGAGGACGATGTGCGCAATCTCGTCGACAAGACCGTCGAGCGCTTTGGGCGTCTGGATGTGGCCGTGAACAACGCCGGTACCGAAGGCCAGCCCGGCCCGTTGACCGAGCAATCTGCCGAGACCTATGCGGCCACTTTCGATACCAACGTGCTCGGCACGATCCTTAGCCTGAAGCACGAACTGCGCGTGATGCTGGCCCAAGGCCACGGCAACATCGTCAACCTATCGTCGACTATGGGCAGCCGCGGCACGGCGGGCGCGTCGATGTACGTTGCCAGCAAGCACGCCGTTGAAGGTCTGACGAAAGCCGCCGCGCTCGAAGGTGCTGCAGCCGGCGTGCGCGTCAACGCGGTCGCTCCTGGGCCCGTGGACACCGAGTTGCTCAACCGCTTCACGGGTACTGCCGAGCGGAAAGCCGGCGCCGCTGCGACCGTCCCGATGAAACGTCTTGGCACCCCTGAAGAGATTGCACAGACGATCGTGTTTCTAGCCTCTAACAAGGTGGACTACCTCACCGGTCAAATCATCGCAGTCAATGGCGGCAAGACCGCCTTGTGACCTCAGCGCCTTCAACAGGAAGAACGAAATGAAACGGACTATCTCAGCGGAAAACAAAACGCTCGTCCTTGAGGCGTTCGATACCCTGTTCAACAAGCGAGACTATGTTGCGGCTGAGCGCTATTGGTCGCCCAACTATATCCAACATAGCGCCCACATTGAGCCTGGTCGTGAAGGGCTTTTCAGTCTCATAAAGAGTATCCCGCCGACGCTGAAATACGAGCCTGGGTTGATTGTGGCCGAAGGGGAGTTCGTGATCGTCCACGGACGGTTCTCAGGCCACGGTCAGCCGAAGAACTGGATCGCAGCGGACATTGTGCGCATCGCCGACGGCGTGCTTGTCGAGCACTGGGACGTGATCCAAGACGAGGCTTCGCGTACGGAGTCAAAGAGCGGTCGTCCCATGTTCGGCGCCGACTTCAGCGAGTGAGCGTCGATGCAACTTGACCAATAGACTCGCTGGCTGAGCGCAGCCGGTGCTGGCGACGAACCGTCGCGCGCATGCACCTCCGCCCATGCATTGCCAACCAGGCACATCGCGTCTTGAGGACTCTTATCATGCAAACGCTCGGGTCGAACGCTTCATCGTTCAATCGCGCCGATAGCCGGCAAAGGACCGTGTCTCGCCGTGCAAGCGGGCTGGTCGGTGAGCCGCCAATGGGTCAGCGCTGCACCGCAATTTGCCATCTTTAGCCTCGCCCCACAAAGCTCACACTTATTCACGTCAACACCAGGAAGAACCAGCATCATGGAAACCAAATCAATCAAGCGTCCAGGACCCAACCACCCGATTACGATCGATCAGAATCCGGCGCGGGTCACCGTGTCGGTCGCGGGCCGCATCATCGCGGACACCCGAAATGCACTAACGTTGAGAGAGGCTGGTTACGCTGCGGTCCAGTACATCCCGCAAAAGGATGTCGACATGACGCTGCTGAAGCGAACGGACCATTACACCTATTGCCCCTACAAAGGCGATTGCTCTTACTACAGCATTCCGCTTGGCGGAGAGCGGTCAGTGAATGCGGTGTGGACCTACGAAGCGCCGTATGCAGCCGTTGCCGCGATCAAGGATCACGTCGCTTTCTATCCAGATCGTGTCGATGCCATAGAGGAGCAGAAGGAAAGCAAGAAAGCGTAGCCGACATGACCGATCTCCTTAATTCCGTTATCGCGGCACATGGCGGCCCCGACCGCTGGCGCACCGTTCGCGCGATCGATGTGACGTTCAACTTCTCCGGTGGGCTGCTGGATCTTAAGGGTTATCCGGGGCATCGCCGACCTTCCGCTTCGGTGGACGCTGTGACACCTCGGACCGTCTTTCAGAGGCTAGGCGATGAATCCGATGAACGGTGGATCTTCACCCCGAATCGGGTTTGGATCGAACGCCGAGACGGTACGATCGTCGAAGAGCGCTCCGATCCGCGCGCGGCTTTTGCGGGGCATGTACGCGAAACGCCCTGGGATCGCCTGCACCTGACCTATTTCCTCGGCTACGCGGTCTGGAACTATCTAACAACGCCCTTCCTCTTTGCCCGGACGGGCTTCGCCACGCGTGAGCTCGAGGCGCACGTCGAAGGTCGCGAAACCTGGCGCGTTCTCGAGGTGACCTACCCAGACGACGTGCCCGCGCATACCAAGGTGCAAAGGCTCTATTTCGGCGACGACTTCATGCTGAGACGGCTCGACTACGTCACCGACGTGCTCGGCGGCGTCGCAGCGCATTACTGCTATGACCACGTGACGATAGACGGACTCGTCTTTCCGACTCTGCGGCGCGTTGTGAGGCGCACGCCAGAGGGCCCCCTCCTGTCAGGGCGTACGTCTTTCATTCTCGACTACACCGACCTAGTGGTCCGCAAATGATTTGGAACACCAGCCGGGATTCAACCCGGATCCCTACGAGCGACGGGTCGTTGGGCGTTCGAGTTGACGACGATCCGCATAAAGCGCGGCTGCTCCTTTGCCAGCGCTGCCGCGGGGCAATGGATGATCGTACGCTCGGCCGGCGGGCGAGTTTTTGGGTGGCGGCCGCAGTCGTCGCGCACACTCTTTGGACCAGTGCGGCACCCGCAATGAGCTATCCGCTATACGCCTCCGAATGGGGTCTGACCCACACGGCGACTGCGGCGATCTTCGCAGTGTTCCCGATAGTCGTTGTCGCTGTCCTGCTATTTTCTGGCGACATGTCCGACTATATGGGACGTCGATCGACAATCCTGATTGGGCTCAGTAGCTCGCTCTTGGGCACAGCGCTCTTCGCTATTGCGGCCGGCGTTTTGTGGGTGTTCGTCGGCAGGGCCTTCATCGGCCTTGGTGTCGGTCTTTGCGCGGGCCCAGCGGCCGCTGCACTGTTGGAGTTCAGCGCTGCGGGACATGAGACGCGCGCCGGTTCCATCAACACCCTCGCGCAGGCCGTTGGGATCGTTCTTGCGACAATCGTCGGTGGAGCGCTGATTCAATATGCGCCTTACCCCACCCGCCTGAACTTCTGGGTGCTGTTGGTCGTCCTTGCGATCTTGTTCGCTGTTGCCTGGTTTCTCCCACGGCCTGTTTCAAACAAGGCGCTAGGACGCTGGCAACCAAAACTGCCGAGCATTCCGCGCGGAATTCGTAAGATCTTTGCCGCGTCGGCGATCGCCGCTGGCAGCGGATATATGATCGGCGGCCTGATGATGTCGCTCGGTGCCCAGATCGCCCGCGATCTCGTGGGCTCCGACAACGTGCTTGTGAACGGCGTTGCAATCGCCCTGTTCGCACTGGCGGCAGGCGTCGTAGCGATACCGGGCAGGCGGCTGACTGCTCGCGCCGCGATAACGGTCGGCGGCATCTCGTCGATAGTCGGCACGGCTCTTTTGGCGCTGTCGACCGCGCGACACGCGCTTCCGATCTTCGTCGCCGCGGCAACAGCGGGCGGAATGGGCTTCAGCCTGATGTACTTGGGTGGCCTTAGCTTGATCAATGCCAACGCACCTGCCGATCGCCGTGGTGGCGTGTTATCCGCGCTCTACTCGGTTGCATTCGCGATGCAGGCCACCATTGTTCTCGTTCTCGGAGCGACTGCCACTAGGTGGGGACTGGGCCTCGCCGTAGATCTCGGCGCGATCGCCATTGCAGTCCTTAGCATTTTCACCATCGGCCTCGCCCTCTCGATCGGGAGACCTCTACCTCGAGAGGCGGTCCTTCAGAAAGGCGCAATGAGCGCTCCCTGCCGTTGACCCACCATCCCGAAGTTTCATGACTGGAACCAGGAAGCCGTTGGAGATAAAGCCATCATGTTCACCAATCTGAGCCTCATTCGTCGGTACGAATCGTAAGGAATTCACAACATGAGCAATCTTTCTGGCAAGACCGCGCTGGTCACAGGCGCGTCACGCGGTATCGGCCGCGCCACCGCCCTTGCCCTGGCCAAAGCGGGTGCCCAGGTGCTCGTCCATTACAACGGCGGGGAAAAGGACGCGACGGCGCTGGTAGCCGAAATCCGCGAAAGCGGCGGGAAAGCCGAGAAGTTAACGGCCGATCTTCGTACACCTGACGGGCCTCACGCGCTCGCCGAACGCGTTCGCGCCATCGTCGGTGACCGTTTGGACATCTTCGTCGCCAGCGCCGGCATCGCCAAGACCGCAACGATCGAAGGGACCACGGTCGAGGACTTCGACGCGCTGTTCGCCGTGAACGTGCGTGCCCCGTACTTCCTCTTGCAGCAACTGCTGCCGGTCCTGTGCAAGGGCAGCAGTGTCGTGCTGCTGTCGTCGCTTGCAGCGCACGCCTCGGTTGGAACCTTATCCGCTTATGCGGCCACCAAGGGTGCCATCGATACCTTGGTCAAGCATTTCGCAGCTGCCTTGGGCGAACGCGGCA
>DATMNH010000120.1:0-3807 GCA_035568975.1 Casimicrobiaceae bacterium | reverse complement strand
TTCCGGGGCTCGAGCCTTGCGCGGCTTCCGCTTAGTCTGTTTCACGGAACGTGCGTCGGCCATGAGACCTGAGTCGCGCGTGGGCGAGCACCTTCCGCTGCCCCTGCCAACCTAAGGAGGCACCGGGAAATGCGTACGATCGAACTCCGGAAACCGATTACCGAGGAACAGCAGCAGGAGCTTAGCGACGTGCTCGACCGCGCGTCTAAGGCGCTTGCGATTATAGAAACCTACGACCAGGCGCGGGTCGATCGCCTCTGCCAGGCCGTCGCATGGTCAGTTGCCAACAAGCGTGCCTTCACGCGACTCGTCGACATGGGCATTGCCGAAAGCGGGCTGGGAGACGCCGTAAGCCGCATGGGCAAGCGGATGAAGATCCGTGGCGTCTTACGCGACGCGCTGCGGCAGAGGAGCGTGGGCATCATCGAGGAACTGCCGGAGAAGGGCATCGTGAAGTACGGCAAGCCGGCCGGGATCGTCGCCTGCATCGTGCCGACCACCAATCCCGACCTCACGCCTGCGGGCAACGCAATCTACGGAATTAAGGCGCGCGACGTCGTGATCTTCTCGCCGCATCCGCGCTCGAAGAAGACGTCGTACGAGACGGTGAGGCTCATGCGCGAAGCGCTGCAGCGCGAGGGCGCGCCGGCGGACATCCTGCAGTGCCTCACCAAGGTGAACATTCCGATGTCGCAAGCGCTGATGGCGCGCGCCGACCTGATCATCGCGACCGGTGGTCAGCCGATGGTGCGCGCCGCGCACAGCTCCGGCACGCCGGCATACGGCGTCGGCGCGGGCAATTCGACGATGATCATCGACGAGACCGCCGACATCCAAGAAGCCGCGCTCAATACCCGCCTTTCCAAGACGTCGGATTTCGGCTCCGGCTGCTCGGCGGATGGCAACCTGATCATTGAAGCGTCAATCTTCGACAAGCTGCTCGCGCAGTTGCAGCTGGAAGGCGGCTATCTTGCCAATGATGAGGAGAAGGCGGCGCTTCGCGCAGTGATGTGGGATGAGGAGGCGCACCGTTTGCCGGACACGGTGGCCATCGCGCCGCAGCAGCTTGCCAGGGCTGCGGGGTTCAGCATTCCTGCCGACCGCAAATTCATCATCGTGCATGGCGACGGCATCGGCAAGGAACACGTGTACTCGAGCGAAAAGCTCACGACGCTGCTCGCCGTCTACAAATACAAGGGCTTCGACCAGGCACTGCAGCTGATGCGCGCCATCTACGAAGTCGGCGGCAAGGGCCACTCCTGCGGTATCTATTCCTTCAGCAGGGAGCACATTCACGCGCTCGCGCTCGCCGCGCCGGTCAGCCGCATCATGGTGAGGCAGCCCCAATCGAAAGCGAATGCCGGTGCGTTCAACAACGGGATGCCGATGACGTCGAGCCTGGGCTGCGGCACGTGGGGAGGCAACATCGTCTCGGAGAACGTGCACCTGAAGCACTACATGAACACGACGTGGGTGTCGGTGCCGATCAAGGAAGACAAGCCGTCGGACGAGGAGCTGTTCGGGTCGTTCTACGACCCAGTTCTCGAAGCAGAGGTCGAGACCGCCACGACCTGATCGGGGACGTCCCGCGGCGTGCATGGGTGTGGATGGCGAATTCGTAGTGTGACGCAATTCACCCGTTGCGAGCAGTCTTGCAGCCACCAGCAAGGATGGTGGCGTTCGCTACATGCGCGAACTCCTCATCCTCGCGATCCACCTCCTCGTCGCCTTGGCGAGGCTGCTCCGCGTCTGCCGGATATTCAATCGCGCGATCGTCGGGCAGTCGCTACCGAAACGTGTCAGCACCGCGCAACGCGTGCACCGCTCCCTCGACGGCACCACGCCGGCGCGACGCGCTGGGATGTCTTCCTCGGCGCCTTCGTGCGCTGCTCTTCACCAATATGCTTGGAAGCAGCATTGTCGCGGTCTGTTTCACACTCCGATTCCGGCGTGAGTACGAATTCGCCCGGACAGATAACGCGAAGAAAAAAATGGAGAAAGTCAGGCAGGGTATGCCGACTTTCCCCATAGCGCGGCGCGCGTAGGTCGCGCCTTTTCGTGACCTTATTTCTGGACTGTGACCATCGCGGTCTGTGTGAACATGGCCTGAACGCCGTTCGTAAAGATGCCGGATACGCTGACCGGAACGCCTGATCCTGCCGGTACGTTGTTGGCGATATCCCGCTTGTTGAAGTACACCAGCAGAGTTTGCCCATTTCCCGTCACCGAAGCGCTTACCGCCGTTATCGGCGAGGAGGACAAGGGGGCCACCAGCTTGATGTTGCTCGCGCCGCCATCGAGCACGTAGCCTTGCGGAACATTGAGCACGGCGCCGACAAGCCCAGCCGTGAAGACCCCGTTTGTCGGGCGCATATCAAATGCGCCCGGCAAGAATTTACAGAAGAGCGACAGGACGGTGGGTGTAAGGGTCGCAACTACCTTGCCCGTGGGCCGAGGGTCCGTGCAATCGTTGTAGAAGTATTCGCCAGCCTTGTTAAAGGTGTACTGGAACGATTCACCGGGGTTCAGCTTGGGATTGAACAAGCCCTCGAAGAACTGGGTCGCGCAGTGCGGCTTTAAGTTGGGGTTGGTCGGAAATGTGGCGGCCCCAGGATTCAGGAAAGTGACCGTCGTACCCACGGGAACCGTGAGCGTAGAAGGAACCATTGCACCCGTTGAAGTACTATCCTTCGTGGCCGTCGCCGTGCCGTTTGAACGAGCCAAATAAATGGTGTTCGCCGGAAGGCCAGTGGCGGCAGTATTGCCGACCGGACGACGAATCTGCAGCGGCGGAGGTGTCGGGGCTTCGCTACTGCCGGAGACGACGTTACCAGAAGCGTCCTTATACTGCGCCGTGCCGCCGAGCTTGAAAGCCCAAAGAGTGTCGCCCCCCGGCGGGTTGTAAGGGATACCCGTGCCTGTCGCCAAAACCGCGATGTATTGCTCGCCCCCGGCCATGTAGGTGATCACCCCCGAGCTTCCCGCTGCCCCGGTCTGGAACCGCCACAACGGGTTGCCATTCGTGGCATCCATCGCGACGGTAAAGCCGTCAGTTTGGTCCACGAACAAGAGGTCGGTCGCGGTCGTAAGCGGGGTGTTGTTGTGCGCCAGGTCCAAGCCCACTTCCTTCTGCCACACAATCTGATTGGTCGCGCCATTCAACGCGACGATACCGCCCGTTTGGTATTGACCAGTCGCACGAAGGCCGTTGCTGCCCTCGCTGCGGTCATGCGCCGACGGGTTGGTAGCATAGGGAATGAAATACAGGCCGAGGTTCTGGCTGAACGAATGTCCGGACCAGTCGGCACCACCGTTCTGGCTGGGCGTCGAGAGCACCGGCAAATCCCAGGTCGCCTCGTTCATGCAGCCTTTACGCGTGGGTCCGCTCAAGAAGGGGTTATCCGCTTCCAGGTAGTTGCCCGGAGTCAGCGTCAACATCAGCTGGCCCGGATGGGCGGGATCGGGTGAGGCCTGATACCCGTTGAAGTTGGGCACTGCGCGTTGCGGAAGCCCCGGGATGTCGGAGCCCAGATTCTGGTACGCCACGCAGTCCGGAAGCCACGCTTGCTGAGGCGCGGACGGGTATGGTTGCGTCGGCCAGGAAAGCTGCCTCGAGTCCTGAGCAACCGCTCTTTCTTCGACAGGCAGGACCGGCAGGCCATTGGTGCGATCGAGCACAAACGTCCTGCCCTGCTTGGTGCCGTAATAGATCACTTTTCTCGGCTGACCATTGATCGTCACGTTGGCCAGCACGGAATTAGTGGTGTTGTCCATGTCCCATTGGCCGTGATGGACCGACTGGAAGTG
>DATMNH010000119.1:0-4041 GCA_035568975.1 Casimicrobiaceae bacterium | reverse complement strand
CTTTGGAGACTGCCTTCGTTTGTCGCCATACAACTCCCCGGACGCTCATTGAACCCCACGGTCGGATCGTTGCCGGATAAAAAGGCAAGTCAACGGCAAGGAGGTCGTCATTCAGCGGGGGCGCGATCCACCAGTCGCGTTATCCCCTGAGTTCGGAAGAACACAAAGTCGTGGAATCGATAAGCTGCTCACCCGCGACGAGGCCGGCGCATCGCAGCAATCCCTAGCCGCAACATCGCCACGCTTTCACCGAAAAAATTACGAGCGGTGTGACTTTTCTGCAACCCGAAAATCGCCGATCTTTTGCGATACCTTTCGAGTAGACAGTCTGACCAACGGGGCCCAGCCATTGGGGCGCGACGGGGGTGCGTAGTGACCGGGATGCGTTCCAGAGTGCGCAACGAGGTTTGCCCCGGTGTCGTGGGTCTGTTGGTCCTTGCTGCGGCTGTAGCTATTCCAAGCGATGGGGTCGACGCGCGATACCATCTCCAGGCGTCGCAGGATGCGCAACATTCCGCGCATGCTGGAGGTTATTCGCCGCCATCCTCCTCAATCGTCGTGGACGGCAACACAGGAAAGGTGTTGCAGGAGTCGAACCAGGACGCGCCGCGCCACCCGGCTTCGCTGACCAAGATCATGACGCTTTACCTCCTGTTCGAGCGGCTCGACGTCCACAAGATTAGGCTCGACACGCCGCTTAAAGTCTCCGCAAAAGCAGCGGGGCAACCGCCGTCGACGCTCGGCCTCAAGGCTGGAGAGACTATCGCGGTCGAGGATCTGATCAAGGCGGTAGTCACAAGATCGGCCAATGACGCTGCTGTCGTCATCGCCGAAAATCTTGGCAGCGACGAGGGCCGGTTTGCCAAGCTCATGACGCAGAAGGCCCGCGCACTGGGCATGAACCATACAACTTATGTCAACGCATCCGGCTTGCCGAATGACGATCAGATCACTACCGCGCGCGACCAAGCATTGCTCGGACGCGCGATCCAGGAACGCTACCCGAGTTATTACAAGTATTTTTCCACACAGTCGTTCGAGTTTCGCGGTGAGGCGATTCGCAATCACAACCATCTGCTCGGATCAATGGACGGCGTGGACGGCATCAAAACGGGGTTTACCCAAGCCTCCGGCTTCAATCTTGTCACTTCAGTTCACCGCGATGGACATTATATCGTCGCCGTCGTGCTCGGCGGCCGTTCGGCATTGGAGCGCGATGCGCATATGCGCGAATTGATCAACGCGCACATCAAGGAAGCCTCGTTACGGCGCACGGCATCTGTCTTCGCTGGGAAACAACACAGGAGTCCGCAAGTGTTGGGGTTTGGCAAGGCTCCGCTATCGTCGGGGAACGACCCGTCACCCGGCACCCCAGTGACGGCCGGTTCCAGCGACCCGATCCAATTGCTCCCAGTGAAAACGATCTCCTACCACGCTGCCCCGCCACAGGCGGCTGTCGCGCCCATGCTGCTGGCCGCAACCACGCTGCAAGCCGTTACGCCCGCGGCCAGCGCGCCGCCACCGCAATTATCTGGTGCGCTGAGCACCATCCTACCCGCTGATAGATTTATGACTGCGCCGGCTCGAGGATCACAATTTGTCCACGAGCAGCCGGCATCAACGGCTGGGGCTGCACAACCGAGGACGCAAATCTCAAATGCGCGGAATGACGTCACGCTACCCTCGCCGGATGTCGGCACTCCAAACATCAAAAAACAGGCGACGGTAATCGCGAGTGCGAGCGCGGGCGAGATCCTCGCGCAAAGTGCACAGCAGGCAATGGTCCACGGAGCTCCACCGGAGGCAACGGAAACCAGTATTTTCGCGAAAAACGAGACCGAGAGGTTGATCCGTGCCGAAGCGGAGGCCCGGACGACGGACGACACAAGTAGCGTCCAGTTGCGTGAGCGAATCGCTGAATCGCCACGTGTACCACCATTGGCAGTGTTTCTCTTTCTCTCGCTTGGACTTCCAGGAGTCAGCATTCTCGCTTGGCTGGTCATAAAAGCTGATACCGCCCGCGGTGAACGCCTTGTAGATCGCTTGGACGAACAAAGTCAGGCCGACTGGATCGATGACTTCCTTGCCAACTGGAGGCAATCTCTCACAAGGCCAAATTCGGTCTCCTAAGCGCGGGAGCCGCATTGGAGATTGCGCTATGACCGTGACCGCCCCCCACGCCGCACCGAGTTGCAAGCGGGATTTGCTGCCGCCTCTGTGGCCGTTGTCGCCAATGCCTGTGCCAAGAATGAGAAAGATCAGGCCGAGGAAGTCACGTCGCCGGCGAGCGCGGAGTCAATCCGAAAGTAAAACCCGAAGAGCGGTTATGAGGAGAAGCCCCTCAAGCTGCGAGTTGTCGGCTCGTCGCTCGAGCACCCATTCGGGGAATCATTAGCCGCCAATTGATTTATAATCAAATATTCAAAATTAGCGTTGTGTCTTGTAGATCGGACGATGAATTTAAAAGTACTCCAGTCGCCACCGCCAGCCGGAAGGATCCGAAATCCGTTCGGAGGGCGGGGGGGCAAAAGAAGCAAGGATTCTTTCGCGATTCCAATCCTCGAGGAGTTGGCCGTCTGAGGCGATCCCCCTCGGGCACTCCGGCCTTGCGCGTCGCATCTTCCATTGACGCAAAGGGGCCGACCATGGTCCGGTAGTAGATCCTCTCAGGACCGAGATCCGTGCGGCGCACGATGGGCTCGCGCTTGCCGAGCTGCTTGGGGAACTTGGTTCTGGAGCGTTCGAAAGACCGTGTGGGCATCGGCCGCGTTGCTTTCGGAGGCCACCTGAACCGCATAATCCCCGCGGGAGGAGGACGCCTCCGCAGCGGTTTCCGTACCGACCGTCATATCGCTTAAAGTCGAGGCGGTGAGGTGACCGCCGACCTTCCGCACTTCATCGATGAGGTCTACAACACCCGCAGACTCCACTCCGCGCTAGGCTACCTGAGCCCAGCACAGTTCGAGGATCACCACGCCCGGCAGACGGTCAAAACCGCCGCATGAAACTGTCCAGCTCTAAGGGCGCACTGCACGATCCCGCCCAATTTTGACAAGGAAGCCAGCCGTAACGTGGCCATCGGTGCCAAGGGGCAGGTCGAACTTGTCGAACGAGGCGACTACCTGACAGCTCATGTCGTCTTCATGGTCGGTCATGGCTGGATTGCGTTCTCGATCCCAAAGTCGGGTCTCACTCTATCTGTCGCTATACCAAACCTTCCAGAGCGCCCGGTTGCCGTTGGGTCCGATCTTCTTATCGCCGACAGCCTCGACGGTAGACTCGTCATCCGGACGCCGGATCACGGAGTCTCTCTCGACCAGGTCCTCGACATAGTGCACGAGCTTTCCGCCCGCCATTCGTTCACCGCTCAACGCCCGAATAGCAGCCGGGTCGGGTGCTGATCGATGTTTTTTATCGCCTTGTTCAGCTCGGCAAGGGTACGGCGGCCATCAACGGCGAAGGCTTCGAACTCCTTGAGGCCGGAATTAGAAAAGCGCGTGAGCCCGGCGGAGATCTCGTCCGCGCGCCTGTCGAGATTTTCCGCAAGCTTGCGAATCGCGTCGGCGGCCCGGGCTATCTCACCACGGCCGTCGCCGCTGCCGGTGAGATTTTCGACTCCGGCCATAACCTTGTCGAGCCGTTGCGAATTCTGCGCCAGCGTCGAGGTTACGGTCTCGATATTGTGCAGCGAGCTGCGCAGCGCTGTCTCGTTCTCGGCGACGAGGCCGGCGATGCGGGAAAGAACGTCGCGCGCCGCCTGCGTCACGTCGGCGCCGGCGGCCGCCTGGGCGTAAAGCGTCGACGGTCCGCCGCTGTCGGCGACAAGGAGCGCCGCATCCGGCGCTCCGCCGGTAAGCGCGACTTCGGCGAGGCCAGTCAGCCCCTGGTACGTGAGCGCCACTTTCGTGTCGGCGCGCACCGGCACGGCGCGTTCGACTGAAATCGTCGCTACTACCTTGTGCGGGTCGTGCGCGTCTAGGCCAAGCCCGGAGACTTGGCCAACCCGGATGCCGTTGAACAAGACCGCGGAGCCCGTGGGCA
>DATMNH010000118.1:0-2736 GCA_035568975.1 Casimicrobiaceae bacterium | reverse complement strand
CCTGCTGAATCCGTGCCGCGTCGACGCTGTCGATCGCGACCGGAAGGTCGAACGCGCGCTGTTCGGTGCGGGTGGCGGTGACGACAACAGGATCCGTCAGGCGCACATCCTGCGCCTGCGCGATCTGCGGCAATAGTGCGGCGACCGCCGCGATGACCGCTCCGGGTCGAAGCGGATTTGCGCGGCGTTGTGGAACTTCTGCCACTGTATGGGTAAGGATGTCTTGTCGCAAACTCGTGTAGCATAACTGATCGCCGGCATCGGCTCCATGCGGCGCGCCGCATAGCTCGAAGGAGAACAACTAGTCGTGCGCTTGTCCCGGTTCATGATTTGCGCGACCGTCATGTCGGCCACGATGGCACTCAGCGCGCTCGCGGCGCCATTTGCGTATGTGTCCAACGAGGGCTCGGCTTCCGTATCAGTCATCGACACCGCGACCGACAAGGTGACCGCGACGTTCAACGTCGGCGGGAAGCCCCGCGGCATCGCGCTGGCGCCTGACCAAAAGCGACTCTATGTGAGCGACCAGGCCTCCAATGCCGCCCTGATCGTCGATACCTCGAATGGCGCCCTGCTCGCCAAGATAGCCCTGGGCAGCTCTCCCGAAGGCATCTATCTCTCGTCCGATGGGCGGCTGCTCTCCGCTGCGGTCGAGGAAGACGATATGGTTTTGCTCATCGACACCGCAGCCGCAAAGGTCGTACGGCGGGTGAAAATGCGCGGGAAGAATCCAGAGCATGCGGTATTCAGCCCGGACGGCCGCTGGCTGTACGTCAGCAGCGAAGAAGCCGATAGCGTCGATATCGTCGATGTTGCCAAAGGCGAGGTGGTGAAGTCGGTGAAGGTCGGTGATCGCCCGCGCGGCATCGGCTTTCTGCCCGACGGCACGCGCGCCTACGTCGCAGCCGAGAATGCCGACATGGTCAACGTCTTCGATGTCGCGACGCACGACATCATCGCGCGCATCAAGGCCGGCAGCCGGTCGAACGGCGTCACCGTGCGCCCGGACGGCAAGCGTGTTTACGTGAGCTCGGGCGGCGAAGGCACCGTGCAGGTGATCGACACGTCGACCAACGCGATCATTGCCGCCACTCCCGTCGGCAAGCGGCCATGGAACATGGCGATCACGCCGGATGGAAGGAAATTGTACGTCGCCTGTGGGCGGTCCAACGCGGTTGCGGTGATCGACACCGCCACCAATGCGAAGGTCGCTGAAATCGCCGTCGGCCAGCTGCCCTGGGGCGTAGCGATCCGCTGACGGCGTTCGCGTCAACGAAGCCTTTGGCGACGTGGTCGACTGGGATTCGCCGCCGCGCTTCCGCCATCTCGACGATTCAGCGCGCCCTGTGGCTGGGGATGCGCTATGCCATCGGGCAACACGCGTCGACTGAACGATAATCGAGTGCTCCGGTCTCTCGAACGAACGCCTGGATCCAACCCATTCGACTCATGGACATCCGACGAAGGCAGGTCCTGAAGACACTCGGCGCGCTGACCTGCTTGGCGATGCCCGGGCGAACACAGCCCGCTCGCGCCGCCTCGCCGGCGGAGGCTTTGCGCGGCGGCGATTATTGCACGGCGGGCACGGCTTCCCGGCCTCTGGTCTTGCCGACCGGCGACGGACGCTTCGCACGCCTCGCGCCCGACGGCGCCGCGCTGACGATGCGCGCTTCGACGATTGCCAACACCGCCGGCCCATGGACGGAAGGATTTGCCGTCGAGCATCGCGGCACGCGCTTCGTCAATCCAACGCTCGTATTCAAGCGCGGGGAGCGCGTCAGGATCGACCTTGAGAATGCGCTGGAGGAGCCCACGATCGTCCACTGGCACGGGCTCGCGGTCGACACGCACAACGACGGCGCTGCCGTGCCGCCGGTCGCGCCTGGCAAACGTTATTCGTATGCCTTCGACGTCCGCGATCGCGGCTCGCTGTATTGGTATCACCCGCATCCGCACGGCCTGACCGCGGGCCAGGCCTATCGCGGCATGTTCGGCCTGATCGAAGTCGAGGACGACGACGAGCGTGCGCTTCGCGCCGCGCTCGATCTCGTTCCAGGCAAAAGCGAGATTCCGCTGATCCTACAGGATCGCCGCGGCACGGACTACGCCGCGACCGACGCCGATCGCATGCACGGATGGCTCGGCGACGACATCCACGTCAACGGCTCCGTCTGCCCGTATCTGGACGTCGCCACCCGCATCTATCGCTTTCGTGTGGTCAACGCATCGAACGCGCGCACCTATCGGCTCGGCTTGCGCAGCGCCGACGGAACGGCGGTCGCATTTACGCTGCTCGGCACCGATGCCGGCCTGCTCAGCGCGCCGCGCCGCTGCGATGAAGCGTTCGTGGCGTCGGCCGAACGTATCGACATCCTCGTCGACCTAAGCGACGCCACGGTAGGCGACACCGTTCTTCTCGAAACGCACGCGTTCGAGCCGATGCACATGGAAATGACTGCGCCTGCCGCTGCGGTCGATCATGCCGCGATGGGTCACATGATCGCGTCGACCCCAGCGCAAGCGCAGACTCCGGCTGCGGTCGACCACGCCGCGATGGGACACGGCGGGAGTCTCCCCGAAGGTGCTCCGCGCACTTTGCTGCAGCTGCGGGTGCGCGAGCGCATCGCTTATCGAGCGACGATTCCCCAGCGATTGTCGACGATCGTGCCGATCGACACCGGGCACGCTACTGAACGCCCGTTGCGTCTCGGCTTCGCCAAAGCGCGCTGGCGTATC
>DATMNH010000117.1:0-3690 GCA_035568975.1 Casimicrobiaceae bacterium | reverse complement strand
CATCCTGGTCAACTCCAATCCGGCGACGATCATGACCGATCCGGAGATGGCCGACGCGACCTACATCGAGCCGATCACCTGGACCATGGTCGCCAAGATCATCGAGCGCGAGCGTCCGGACGCGCTCTTACCGACCATGGGCGGGCAGACCGCACTCAACTGCGCGCTCGACCTGGCGCGCGAAGGCGTGCTGACCAAGTTCGACGTCGAGCTGATCGGCGCGTCGAAGAAGGCGATCGACAAGGCCGAGGACCGCGAGAAATTCAAGGCGGCGATGACGCGCATCGGGCTCGCGTCGGCGCGCTCGGGTATTGCGCACAATCTCGAGCAGGCGCTGGAGGTGCAGGCCGACATCGGCTTCCCGGCGGTGATACGGCCGTCGTTCACGCTGGGAGGCACCGGCGGTGGCATCGCCTACAACAAGGACGAGTTCCTCGAGATGTGCAAGCGCGGCCTCGATTCGTCGCCTACGCGCGAGCTGCTGATCGAGGAATCGCTCCTAGGCTGGAAAGAGTTCGAGATGGAGGTGGTGCGGGACAAAAAGGACAACTGCATCATCGTCTGCTCGATCGAGAACCTGGACCCGATGGGCGTGCATACCGGCGACTCGATCACCATCGCGCCCGCGCAGACGCTCACCGACAAGGAATATCAGATCATGCGTGACGCGTCGATTGCGGTCCTGCGCGAGATCGGCGTCGATACCGGCGGCTCCAATGTCCAGTTCGCGATCAATCCCGACGACGGGCGAATGATCGTGATCGAGATGAATCCTCGCGTGTCGCGCTCGTCCGCGCTGGCGTCCAAGGCGACCGGTTTCCCGATCGCGAAGGTCGCGGCCAAGCTCGCGGTCGGCTACACGCTCGACGAATTGAAGAACGACATCACCGGTGGCCAGACGCCAGCGTCGTTCGAGCCCACGATCGATTACGTGGTCACCAAGGTGCCGCGATTCGCCTTCGAAAAATTCAAGCAGGCCGACGACCGGCTGACGACACAGATGAAGTCCGTCGGCGAAGTGATGGCCATCGGCCGCACCTTCAAGGAATCGCTGCAGAAGGCGCTGCGCGGACTCGAGAACGGCGTCGACGGGTTCAATCTCAAGACCGTCGATCCGGACACCATCGCCGACGAGCTGGCCTATCCGAGGGCGGAGCGGCTTTGGTACGTCGCCGACGCGCTGGCGATCGGCATGCCCCTGGAAGAGGTGTACGCACACACCAGGATCGACCGCTGGTTTCTGGCGCAGATCAAGGAAATCGTCGACACCGAGCTCGAAGTCGAGAAGAGCAAGCTCCAGGACATTTCGGCCGAGCGCCTACGCGCGCTCAAGCGCATGGGGTTTTCCGACCGGCGCCTGGCGCACCTGACCAAGACCACGGAGACCGACGTGCGCGCGCGCCGCCACGCGCTCGGGATCCGGCCGGTGTACAAGCGTGTCGACACCTGCGCCGGGGAGTTCTCGACTCGAACTGCATATATGTACTCGACCTACGAGGACGAGTGCGAAGCCCAGCCGACCGACAAAAAAAAGGTGATCGTCCTGGGCGGGGGCCCGAATCGGATCGGGCAGGGCATCGAGTTCGACTACTGCTGCGTGCACGCCGCGCTGGCGCTGCGCGAAGACGGCTACGAGACGATCATGGTCAACTGCAACCCGGAGACTGTCTCGACCGACTACGACACCTCCGACCGCTTGTACTTCGAGCCGCTCACGCTCGAGGATGTGCTGGAGATCGTGCACATCGAGAAGCCGCTCGGGGTGATCGTCCAGTACGGCGGGCAGACGCCGCTCAAGCTCGCGCGCGATCTGGAAAAGAACGGCGTCCCGATCATCGGAACCACGCCGGACATGATCGACATGGCCGAGGACCGCGAGCGCTTCCAGCAGATGCTGCATCGCCTGAAGCTGCGCCAGCCGCCCAATCGCACCGCGCGGACCGATGCCGAGGCGCTCGACGCCGCCACCGCGATCGGCTACCCGCTGGTGGTCCGGCCGTCGTACGTCCTCGGCGGGCGCGCCATGGAAATCGTGCATGAGCAGCGCGACCTCGAGCGTTACATGCGGGAGGCGGTCAAAGTATCGAACGATTCGCCGGTGCTGCTCGACCGCTTTCTGAACGACGCGATCGAGGTCGACGTCGATGCGCTTGCCGATGACAACCCCGACGGCAAGGATGTCGTCATCGGAGGCATCATGGAGCACATCGAGCAGGCCGGCGTGCATTCGGGGGACTCGGCGTGCTCGCTCCCTCCTTTCTCGCTTTCAAAGGAGCTGCAGACGGAGCTGCGGCGGCAGACGGTGGCGATGGCCCACGGCCTCAACGTCGTCGGCCTGATGAACGTCCAGTTCGCGATTCAGTTTCCGCGAGACAATGGCGGCCAGGGCGTGGTGTATGTGCTGGAGGTCAATCCGCGTGCGTCCCGAACGGTGCCATACGTGTCGAAGGCGACGGGCAGGGCGCTGGCCAAGATCGCGGCGCGCTGCATGGTGGGTCAGACGCTCGCCAGCCAGGGCATCAGCGGCGAAGTCGTGCCGCCGTATTTCTCGGTCAAGGAGGCGGTGTTTCCATTCATCAAGTTCCCGGGTGTGGACACCATACTGGGGCCGGAGATGAAATCCACCGGCGAGGTCATGGGAGTGGGCGATACGTTTGCCGAGGCATTCCTCAAATCGCAGCTCGGCGCAGGCGTCCGGCTCCCCAAGACGGGTAGGGTGTTCGTCAGCGTCAAGAATCCCGATAAGCCGCGAGTGCTCGACGTTGCGCGCACCCTCGTCGGGTTGGGATTCACGCTGGTGGCAACGCGTGGCACGGCGGCGGCGCTGGCCGCGGCCGGATTGCCTGTCACCGCCGTGAACAAGGTGGCGGAAGGCCGCCCGCACATCGTCGACATGCTCCTCAACGACGAAATCGCGCTGGTGATCAACACCGTGGAAGAGAAGCGCAGCGCGATCCAGGACAGCTACGCCATTCGGCGCGCGGCGCTCAACGATCAGGTGCCGACCTACACCACCATCGCAGGGGCGCGGGCCGCGGCGACCGGGATGCAGGGCCTGCGCGAGCTCATCCCGTATTCGCTGCAGGCGCTCCACCAGAGGCTGCAATGAGGCGGCTGCATTAAGGGCGACTTTGCGTTAAAATCGCCGTGGACGATGGCCGGGCGCGGCGGTGCCGTGACCGGTCTTTTCTTTGGTAGCAGATTAAAGCTCATGAGCAAGATTCCATTGACCGTGTCCGGGGCGCAAAGGCTCAGAAGCGAGCTGCAACGGCTGAAAACCGTTGACCGTCCGGCGGCTATCTCGGCCATTGGCGAGGCCCGCCTGCACGGCGATATATCGGAGAATGCCGAGTACGATGCCGCCAAGGATCGGCAGGGCTTTATCGAGGGCCGGATTGCGCGTATCGAGGAGACGCTGGCCAATGCGCACATCGTCGATCCGGCGCAGGTCGATGGCGAGGGCCGCATCGTTTTCGGCGCGACGGTGGATCTCGAGGATCTCGAGTTGGGGACCGAGGTTCGCTACCAGATCGTCGGCGACGACGAAGCCGACATCAAGGCCTCCAAGATTTCCATCGAATCGCCCATTGCGCGTGCGTTGATCGGCAAGGGTGCGGGCGATATCGCCGAAGTTCAGGCGCCGGGCGGCGTTCGCGAGTACGAGGTGCTCGCCGTCCGCTACATCTAGCG
>DATMNH010000116.1:0-6838 GCA_035568975.1 Casimicrobiaceae bacterium | reverse complement strand
GGCTGCCGGCCTCAAGCAGAGAGCCGGAAAAGTCTATTACACGAAGAAGTTCGACTTGAGCGCGCTGCCGGAATACAAGCCCACGCAGACGATGTCGGGAACGATCCGGCAGTGGGGCTCCAATTATCTTGCCGACAGCATGCTCGAGAAGTATCTCGAGGACGGCTTTCACAAGTACCACCCCGACGTCAAATTCGAGAACAACCTCGGTAGCACCTTCATCGGCATCGCCGGCCTCTACGCCAAGCGCGCCGAGCTCGCGCCGATGGGGCGGCGCGCGACGTGGGACGAGCTCCAGGGTTACCAGCGCGTGTTCAGCACCCTGCCGGTGGAGATCGCGATGGCGACGGGCTCCTACGACGTCGCGGGCTGGACGTTTGCGCTGGTCGTGTTCGTCAATAAGGACAACCCGATCGGTGAGCTCAGCTTCGAGCAGCTCGACGGCATCTTCGGAGCCGAGCGCGACGGCGGCTGGAACGGCAACGAATGGGACCCCACCGCGGCGCGCGGTCCGGACAAGAATATCCGTACCTGGGGCCAGTTGGGCTTGAAGGGAGAATGGGCCGACAAGCCGATCCATGTTTACGCGTACAACCTGAACTATCACTTCCCGCGCGATTTTTCGGAGAAGGTGATGAAGGGCAGCAACAAATGGAACGAGCAGATGAAGGAGTACAGCAACAAGACGCGCGCTCCGAGCGGGACCGATGAAGGAAAGGACTTCGCCACGCTCCTGGGCGCCGGCGAGCAGATGACAGCCGACGTGTCCAAGGATCGCTACGGGATCACGTACACCGGTATTCTCTACCGCAATGCCGGCGTAAAGACCGTCGCCTTGGCGCGCGCAGGCGGGGCCCCCTTCGTTGCGCCGACGCTCGAGACCGTTCAGGACCGCACCTATCCATTGACGCGCGAGGTGTACTACTACACCAATCGTGCGGTCGGCAAGACGATCGATCCGCTGGTTAAGGAATACCTGCGTTTCGTGTTGAGCCGCGAGGGCCAGGAGGCCGTGCAGCGCGACGGAAAATACCTGCCGCTGGCCGCCACCATCGTCCGTGAGCAGCTGCGTAAGCTCGACGAAGTCGGCAAAGCATCCAAAGCGGCCGAATAGGTGGCGGGAGTGAGGACGCCGAGCGCATTCCGCCGATCGATTGCGATAACGCCGCTTGCGCTCGCGTTCATGGCCTGGTCAACATTGACGCTGGCTGCCTCCGATGTTCCGGCACCGACGACCGATGCGGCGGCGTTATCGAAGGCGCGGGCGACCGGCAACAAGAAGCGGGCGGAGCGCAAGTTCTACGAGCCGCAATTCGATCTCAGCGGGTTGCCCGAATATAAGCCGCAGCAAATCGTGACCGGGAACATCCGGCAATGGGGGAACAACTACATCAAGGACAGCCCTCTAGTCGAAGTCTGGGAGAGCGGGTTTCGAAAGTATCATCCTGACGTCCGCTTCAAGGACAACCTGTCGAGCTCCGCGGTGGCGTTTCCGGGGCTGATCGCCGGTGTCGCCGATCTCGCGCCCATGGGACGGCAGGCGCTCTGGGACGAGCTGAAGGGCTTCGAGCGCGAGGGCGCGGAAGGCGGAGCGGAGGGAAGCTCCAGCGTCGATGTCGTGGAAATCGTCATGGCCACGGGCTCGTTCGACGTCCGTGGATGGACCTTCGCGCTCGGCGTCTTCGTGAACAAGGACAATCCCATCACCAAGCTCACGCTCGAGCAGCTCGACGGCATCTTCGGCGCCGAGCGCGACGGGGGCTGGAACGGCTTGACCTGGGACACGTCGCTCGCGCGCGGTCCGGAGAAGAACATCCGCACCTGGGGGCAACTCGGTCTCACCGGCGAATGGGCCGACAAGCCGATCCATGTCTACGGCTACAACTTCAAGTATCACTTCACGGACGAGATCGACAAGAAGGTGCTCAAGGGATCCGGAAAGTGGAACGAGAAGCTGCGCGCCTATTCGAATGCCGCCGGGCAGAAGGCAGACGGATCGCTCACCGGCGCCGGCGAGCTGATGATGAACGACCTCGGCCGCGATCGTTACGGCATCGCCTATACCGGCATCCCGTTCCTGACTCCGCAGACCAAACCCGTTGCCCTTGCCGCCAGGGAGGGTGGTCCGTATGTCGAGCTCACCCTCAAGAATGTGCAGAACCGCAGCTTTCCCCTCACTCGCGACGTCTACTACTATCTCAAGCGCGAGAAGGGCAAGCCGATCGATGCGAAGGTGAAGGAGTTCCTGCGCTACATCCTGAGCCGGGAAGGCCAGGACGCCGTTCAGCGCGACGGCAAATATCTGCCGCTCACGGCCGAGGTCGCGCGCGAGCAACTGCAGAAACTCGATCGCGGTGCTCCATGAACCCGCCGAGGCGACGCGCGCTGATCGCGCTCGTCGTTGTCGCTATCGTCATCGGTGCCTCATGGCTGTGGTGGCTGTCGCGTGTCAAAACCGGCGAAGGCGCCGAGCGCAAGGCTCAAGCCGCAGTGCCGGTCGTCACCGCGAAGGTAGAACGCCGCGACGTGCCGGTGCGCCTGCGCGCCAACGGCAGCGTGGTTGCGCTTCAGTCGGTCGATCTGCGCGCGCAGATTACCGGTACCGTGCGCGAAGTTCACATCCGCGAAGGCCAGTTCGTACGCGCAGGCGAGTTGCTCGTCTCGCTCGATTCGCGTTCCCAGGATGCAAACGTCCAAAAGGCGGCGGCGCAGGTCGAAAAGGACCGTAGCGACCTCGCGACCGCTGGACGTAATCTCGACCGCCAGCGCGAGCTCTTCGATCAGCAATTTATCTCGCGCGCGACCCTCGATGTCGCGCAAAGCAAGGTCGATACCCTCACCGGTCAGCTTGCGATCGATCAGGCGGCGCTCCAAGCCGCGCGCGTGTCGCGCGCATATACCGAGATTCGTGCGACCTTTGCGGGGCGCACCGGCGCCATCGGCGTGCGCGCCGGAAGCGTCGTGCAGCCAAACAGTGCGCCGCTCGTCACGGTGATTCAGATCGATCCCATCGCGATCGCGTTCACCCTGCCGGAGAAGGAGCTTGCGGGATTGCAGCGCGCGCTTGCGGCAGGCCCCGTGTCGGTCGGTGTGAAACTCGAAGGCGTCGCCGACCCGATCCCGGGCAGGATCGCTTTTGTCGACAACACAGTCGACACGGCAACCGGAACGATCCGCGTCAAGGCCGAGTTCGCCAATCCCAGCGCGAGGCTGTGGCCCGGGATGTTCGTGAACGTCGCGCTTGCGCCGCGCATGCTCGAAGGCGCCTCGGTGGTGCCCGCGCAGGCGGTGCAGACCGGACCCGACAATAAATTCGTCTACGTTGTGGGTGACGACCACAAGGTTGTCGCGCGGCCCGTCACCCTTGCCTACGTCGAGGAAGGCCTCGCAGTAGTGGACGGGGTGGCGGCCGGCGCACGTATTGTCGTCGAGGGTGCGCAGAACCTGCGGCCGGGAAGCTTGGTCACCGAAGCCGAGCGCGAAGGCAAGAAAGGATTGGGAGCGCGCGAGGAAGGGAAGACCTCGTGAAGTTCTCCGAGATTTTCATCCGCCGGCCGGTGATGACGGTGCTGCTGTCGGCCTCGTGTGTCATCGCGGGGCTCATCGCCTACGCCGACATCCCCATCGCGGCGCTGCCCAAGTTCGACACGCCAACGATCCAGGTCACCGCGATCTTGCCAGGCGCGAGCCCGGAAAACATGGCGGCCTCGGTCGCGAGCCCGCTCGAAAAGCAGTTTGCGACCATCGCCAGCGTGAACACCATCAGTTCCACTTCGACGCAAGGCAACACGCAGATCACGCTCGAGTTCGACCAGGACCGCGACATCGACAAGGCCGCCGTCGACGTCCAGGCCGCACTTTTCCGCGCGCAGCGCTCGCTGCCGGTGGAGATGACGACTCCGCCGTCCTATCTCAAGGTCAATCCTGCCGACGCGCCGATCATCTTTCTCACGCTTACATCGCCGTCGATGCCGCTGTCGGATCTCAACAGCTTCGCCGAAGACCTCATCACGCCGACGATTTCGACCTTGCCCGGAGTTGGCCAGGTCCTTATCACCGGGCAGAAGCGTTTCGCGGTTCGGGTGCGGGTGCGGCCCGATGCGCTCGCCGCGCACAACCTCACGGTTGACGACATCGCGGCGGCGCTCAAGTCGGCAAACGCCAACACGCCGGTCGGCATCCTGGAGGGCGCGCGCCAGACGCTGACCATCCAGGCCAATCGCCAGATGACGCGGGCGGCCGAGTTCGCGAAGATCATCGTCGCGACGCTTCCCAGCGGATCCACGGTCCGTCTCGAGGATGTCGCCGAAGTCGCGGACAGTGTGGAGTCGGTGAGGACCGCGAGCTGGATCAACGGCGAGCGCAGCATCACGCTGCAGATCATGCGGCAGCCCGGTGCCAACACTGTAGCCACGGTGGACGCGATCAAGGCGGTTGTTCCCGGTCTCGTCGCGCAGCTTCCGAGCTCGGTGGAGGTGCTGGTCCGCAACGACCGCTCGATCCCGATTCGCGATGCAATCCACGATGTGAAGGTCACGCTTGCAATAACGGTCGCGCTGGTCGTGCTGGTGATCTATCTTTTCCTGCGCCGTCTGTCGGCCACGATCATCCCGGCACTGTCGCTGCCGATCTCGCTGATCGGCACGCTCGCGCTCATGAAAGCGCTCGACCTCAGCCTCGATAACGTTTCGCTCCTCGGCATCACGCTCGCGGTGGGTCTGGTCGTTGACGATGCCATCGTGATGCTCGAGAACATCGTACGCCACGTCGAGGACGGCATGGATCCCTTCCAGGCGGCGATCGTCGGCTCGAAAGAGATGGGTTTCACCATCATGTCGATCTCGATCTCGCTGGTCGCGGTCTTCATTCCGATCTTCTTCATGCCGGGGGTGATCGGCGGCCTTTTTCACGAGTTCGCCATCGTGGTATCGCTCGCCATCCTGGTCTCGGCGTTCGTCTCGCTCACTCTCGTTCCAATGCTCGCCGCGCGTTATATCAAGCACGAGCGCGAGGACGACCCGACTCTGAAATGGACAACGTGGTTCGAGCACGGCTTCCGCTGGACACTCGCCCGCTACGAGCGCTCGCTGGACTGGTGCCTCGCCCGACGATTCGTCGTGCTGGTCGTGGCGATCGCCACCCTGGCAGCGACCATCGCTCTCTTCATCTTCATCCCCAAGGGCTTCTTTCCGACCGAGGATCTCGGGCAGATTCAAGTCGCGGCGGAGGCGGTGCAGGACATTTCCTATCCGGCGATGGTGGACATCGTGCAGAAGGTCGCCGACACGCTGCGCGCGCATCCCGCGGTGGCGACCGTGCTGTACGGCGCCAACGAAACCAACCAGGCACGCGCCTTCGTCAATCTGAAACCGCGCGACGAGCGCGAGCCCATGGAAAAGGTGCTCGAGGAGTTGCGGCGTGAAACGCGCCGCATCCCCGGCGTGAGCGTCTATTTCAATCCCCTCCAGAACCTGCGCATCGGCGGGCGCATCAGCAAGAGCCGCTTCCAGTACGTGATGAAGAGTGTCGGCGACCGGGAGCTCCAGGCTAGCGCGGACCAGCTGATGGCCTTGATGCGGCAGGATAGCCTGTTCCGCGATGTGACCAGCGACGCGCAGCTCAAGGGGCTCGAGGCACAACTCAATATCGACCGCGACAAGGCGAACTCACTCGGAGTGCAGATCCAGGACATCCGCAATGCGCTCTACCTCACCTTTGGAGAGCGCCAGGTGTCGACCATCTATACCTCGACGGATTCCTACCAGGTCATCCTCCAGGGGACCGACGCGGACCGGCGCGACGAATCGGCTTTTGCGAAGATCTATCTGCGCGGCAAAGGCGGTGCGCTGGTGCCGCTCTCGAGCCTCGCCACCGTTGAGCGGAAGGTGGGGCCGATCGCGATCAACCACGCGGGACAGCTGCAGGCGATCACCATCTCGTTCAATCTCGCTCCCGGCGCGGCCTTGGGCGATGCGGCCGCCAAGCTCGAGCAATATCGCGCGCAGATCGCCATGCCGCCGTCTATCCTTACTAGCTGGGGCGGCGACGCGGCGGCGTTCCAGACCTCCCAGTCGAGCCAGATCTGGCTGCTGCTGAGTGCGCTGCTGGTGATCTATGTGCTGCTGGGCGTCCTCTACGAGAGCTATATCCACCCGATAACGATTCTCGCCGGTCTTCCGTCGGCGGCGGTCGGCGCGCTGCTGACGCTCTGGATCTTCGGCCTCGACCTGTCGATCATCGCGGTGATCGGCATCCTCATGCTGATCGGGATCGTGAAGAAGAACGCGATCATGATGATCGACTTCGCGCTGGATGCTCAGCGCGAGCAGGGCATGACGCCGGAGCACGCCATCCGGCAGGCTTGCCTGCTGCGGTTCCGCCCGATCATGATGACGACCCTCGCAGCCATGATGGGCGCGGTACCGATCGCCTCCGGTTGGGGCGCGAGCGCCGAACTGCGGCAGCCGCTCGGCCTCGCCGTCGTCGGCGGCCTGCTCTTCTCACAGGTGATCACCCTCTACCTCACGCCGGTGATCTATCTTTACCTGGACCGCTACTCGGGCAAGGGTCCGATTACCGCAGCCGTGTCGCCCCGCGTTCAAGCCGCGGACTAAATACGTAACTGGGCGGGTGTCCTCAGCCGTGCGTGAAACTCGCGGCCAAAGGATAGGCTTCGCTGTTTGCAAAACTGAATGGTCGTTCAGGGTGTCGTCAGCCTTGCTTCAGGCAAGGCGAATAAGGTGTCGCCGGTTGCCTCGTCTTCAGTGCAGAAGCGTAGCGCGGCGTGCGAACAACAAGTTCGGGTGCCGACCAGGAGGAATTCGAATGAACATGACGC
>DATMNH010000115.1:0-9203 GCA_035568975.1 Casimicrobiaceae bacterium | reverse complement strand
CGACCAGAGCAAGGTTCTGCGCAACACCTACTGGCTGCTCGCGCTGTCGATGCTGCCGACGGTCGCCGGCGCGTACGTGGGCATGTCGATGAATTTTGCCGGCGTATTCAAGACCTCGCCGATCATGGCGCCGTTGCTGATGTTCGCAGCCATGTTCGGAATGTTGTTTGTCGTCTCCGCGCTTCGCAACAGTTCTTGGGGCGTGCTCGCGATCTTCGGCTTCACCTTCGTCTCCGGCGTGATGCTGGCGCCGATGCTGCAATACGCCGCCGGCTTGCGCAATGGCGGGCAACTGGTTGCGCTCGCGGGAGGCATGACCGCCGCGGTCTTCCTGGTGATGGCTACGATTGCGACGGTATCCAAGCGGGACTTCAGCTTCCTGGGCAAGTTCCTGTTCGTCGGGCTGATTCTGCTGATCATCGCGTCGCTGGCCAATATTTTCTTCCAGGTGCCGGTCGCTTCGATCGCCATTTCGGCCATCGCGGTCATGATCTTCTCGCTCTATCTGCTCTATGACGTGAGCGCGATCGTGCGTGGAGGCCAGACCAACTACATCATGGCGACGCTGGCGTTGTTTCTGGACATCTTCAACATATTTGTCAATCTGCTCAACCTGCTGCTCATTTTTTCCGGGCAGCGCGACTAGGAAGCGGGCGCGGACTGTAAAAAGGGCGGCGAGAGCCGCCCTTTTTTTGCCTCATCGCTCGAAGAGCGCCACCGACTCGACATGGGCGGTATGCGGAAACATGTTGGCGACGCCCGCGGCACGTAGAACGAATCCTTGCACCCCGGTCAGAACCGCCGCGTCGCGTGCCAGTGTCGCCGCGTTGCACGACACGTAAACGACCCGAGAAATTTGAGGCGGCAGCGACCGGACCAAGGCGATCGCGCCTTCCCGTGGCGGATCGATCAAGGCCTTGTCAAGCGGACCGAGGGCGGCGACGCTTTCGGGGGTGGCCTCGAACAGATTGCCGACCACGAAGCGCGCATGGTCGGTCAGCGTATTCAGCGCCGCGTTCATTTCCGCCCGCTGCACCAGCGCTGCGCTGCCCTCGACACCGATGACGGCAGCACCCCGACGTGCGATCGGCAGCGTGAAGTTGCCGAGTCCGCAGAAAAAATCCGCGATCTTGTCGCCCGCCTCCGGACCGAGCAGGCCGATCGCGCGCCGCACCAGCATGCGATTCATTGCAACGTTGACCTGGGTGAAATCGCTGGGCTCGAATTCGAACCTCACGGCGAAGTCGGGCAAGGTGTACGAGAGCGTGGATTGCGCAGGAAAGAAAGGCCGGATGCTAGCCGGCCCGGCCGCCTGCAGATAGACATGGACACCGTGGTATTGCGCGAAGGCACTCACTTCTCGCTCGTCGTCAGCGGTCAGTGGCGCGAGGTGACGCAGAATCAGCGCTTCGCTGCCGACGCCGTCGCCGATCGCCAACTCGATCTGCGGCAGCCGGTCGCGGATCGATAGCGCGCCGACGAGCGAGCGCAGCTTCGGAAGCAGCGCCGAGATTCGTGACGGCAACACCGGGCAAGTCGTCATGTCGGCGACAAAACTGGATTTTCTTTCGTGAAAGCCGACCAGCACGCCGCCCTTTTTGGGCACGTAACGAACCGATAGCCGCGCCCGCTGACGATAGCCCCAGGCGGGACCGTGGATCGGCGGGAGAAGCTCTCGCGCCCGCACGCGAGCGATGTGCCACAGGGCGTCCTCGAGTACCCGCTGCTTCACCGCCACTTGCGCCAGCGGCTCGAGGTGCTGAAGGCTGCAACCGCCGCACACGCCAAAATGCGGGCAGGGAGGCACCACTCTTTCGTGGCTGGACTCGAAGAGTCCGGTCATGCGCGCAAGCGCGTAACTCGGCTTGTTGCGGTATATCTCGATTGCAACGCGTTCACCGATCAGCGCGCCTTCGACGAACACCGCTTTGCCTTCGATGCGCGCGACGCCTCTGCCTTCCTGATCGAGCGCGGAGATGACGACGGTATCCATGACGGCAGCAGTCAACGAAGGCGCCGCGCAAAGGAACACGGTCGGCAGACGAGGGATTGTACCGAATGCGCAGACGTGGCATCGGCTCGCATCCGCCCGCATCTGCAGCATCCGCCACGCACCGGTCGGGTAGAATTCGAGCGATGCAGATTCTTGCGCTCGATACGTCGACCGAGGTTTGCGCCGTCGCGCTCGGCGACGGCGTGCGCTGGCATGAGAAGAGCGAAGTCGCCGGACAGCGCCATTCCGAGCTTCTCTTGCCGATGGTTCGGGCGATCCTCGCTGAATGCGGCGTGACCCTGAAGCAGCTCGACGGCATCGCGTTTGGCGCCGGCCCGGGATCTTTCACCGGCTTGCGCATCGCCTGCGGTGTCGCGCAGGGTCTCGCGCTGGGAACCGCGCTGCCGGTGGTTGGAGTATCGACGCTTGAGGCCTTGGCGCAAACGCGGCGCGACGAGGCTGGCGGCGAACGTATCATCGCAGCACTGGATGCGCGCATGCGGGAAGTCTACGTCGCCGCCTATGAACGCGACTCCGGGCGCTGGCGGGAGACAATCGCTCCAGTGGTCGTCTCACCCGCTGTCGCGCCGGTGCCCGACGGTCTCGGATGGACAGCCGTGGGAAGCGGGTTTGCGGCGTATCCGTCGCTCGCGCGGCGCTACGGCGCGGCGTTGTCGGAATGCGACGGCGAAATCATTCCCAGCGCGAGTGCCGTCGGTAAGCTTTCGTTGCCGCGTTTTGCCGCCGGTGAAGGAGTGCCGGCGCGCGAGGCGGCACCGCTTTACGTGCGCCATCGGGTGGCGCTGACCATCGCCGAACGCGCGGCAGGACTGCGTCAGTGAGCGCTTCAATGGCTACTTTCGGGCATTGCGAACGTGTGTGACGCCGTTTATATCGTCATTCCCGCTCATTTTGGTAACTGCGCGGGAATCCACCTGTTTTTAAGTCAACATGGCTCCCCGCCTTCGCGGGGATGACGAGAGTTTTTTCGGTATCCTCGGCAAGTGAACACCTCAACAAGCACAACTTCCGCGGCCGCATGCGCGACCGCCACGCTCTGGAGACCGATGCAGGAGTCCGACCTGGTTGCGGTTGCCGCGCTGGAAGCGCTGGCCCATCCGGCACCATGGACGGCTGGAAACTTTCGTGACGCGCTTGCTGCCGGTTACAGCACTGTGGTCGGTGAAGCCGACGGCGCGATCGTCGCTTACGGCGTGCTGACGATAGGGGCGGGCGAGGCGCAAATTCTCAATCTCACTGTCGCGTCGGCGGCGCGCAGGCGCGGCCTGGCGCGCACCTTGCTGCGCCGGTTCCTCAACGATGCCCTGCGCTTCGGTGCCGAACAGTGCTTTCTGGAGGTGCGGCTATCGAACGCGGCAGCGATCGCTCTTTACCGCGCGGAGGGCTTCGTACCGGTCGCGCGTCGTGCAGGCTACTACCCCGCGGCGGATGGTGCGGGCGCACGCGAGGATGCGCTGGTGTTGCGCCGCGGCGTGCGGGCTGGCGCCGTGGACCGGGGGAGTGGCGATACCCGTGGCTGAACGGATCGACATTCTGCAAGAGCTCGGACTGACGCCGCTCTGGCGCCTGCGCGCGCAATACCGCAGCGACGCTATGTCGATGGCGCCGCATGCCGCGAAAGAGCCGCCGCTTGCCGCACCGCAAGTCGACGCCGTGAACGAGTCGCCGCAAGCCGGGTTGCAGAATCGCGTAACGCGGATTGCGACGCTCGACTGGGCGCATTTTGCGGCGGACGTTTCCGCGTGCACGGCGTGCGGCCTCGCTCGCACCCGAAATAAGACGGTGCCCGGCGTTGGCGATGTGCGCGCCGAGTGGCTTTTTGTCGGCGAAGCTCCCGGAGCGGAGGAAGACGCGAGGGGCGAGCCTTTTGTCGGACAGGGCGGGCGCCTCCTCGACAGCATGCTTGCGGCGCTTGGAATGAACCGCATCAAAGCGGTCTATATCGCCAACGTGCTCAAGTGCCGGCCGCCCGGAAATCGTGCGCCCACGCCGCTCGAAGTCGAGGCCTGCCTTCCGTATCTGGATCGCCAGATTGCCCTCATCCAGCCGAAGCTCATCGTCGCGCTGGGCAAGAGCGCGGCAACGACGTTGCTGCGCGTCGAGGCGACGATCGCCAGCCTTCGCGGACGGGTCCATCGCTACAAAGGCGTTCCCTTGATCGTGACCTATCATCCGGCGTACCTGCTGCGCAACTTGCCGGACAAAGCGAAGGCGTGGGAAGATCTGTGCCTCGCGCGGGCGACCTTGCGCGGCATACTGGACGCAGGCCACTTGCAAACACCGGGTCGGCTCCCAAGCTGACAGGCCGCGGGCAAGTTTGCCTTCGTGCGCCGGCCCTCTACGGAGAAATCACATCATGCGCAAGCTATTCGGCCCCTTCGCGGGATTCTTTGCCGTTGGACTCGTGGCGCTGTTCCTGTCCGGCTGCGGCTACAACGACCTTCAACGCCAGGACGAGCAGATCAAAGCCGCGTGGTCCGAGGTCATCAATCAGTATCAGCGGCGCGCCGACCTGGTGCCGAACCTCGTCAACACCGTCAAGGGTTATGCCGCTCAGGAGCAAACCATTTTCATCCAGGTCGCTGAGGCACGCGCCAGTGTCGGTTCGATCAAGGCGACGCCGGAACTGATCAACGACCCCGTTGCGTTCGCCAAGTTCCAGGCGGCGCAGTCCCAGTTGCAATCGGCGTTGTCGCGCCTCCTGCTGGTGGCGGAGAACTATCCGCAGCTCAAGTCCGACGCGGTATTCCGCGATCTGACGGCGCAGCTCGAAGGCACTGAAAACCGGATTACCGTGGCGCGCAACCGCTATATCAAGGCGGTGCAGGATTACAACGTGACCGTGCGCTCGTTCCCGACCAATCTCACGGCGATGATATTCAAGATGGACGTGAAGCCCAACTTCACCGTCGAAAACGAAAAGACCATCAGCGTGCCGCCGACGGTCGATTTCGGAAAGCCGCCCGCCGTTTCGCCGGCACCCGCACCGGCCCCGGCTCCCGCACCCGCCCCCGCGCCGAAGACCTGATCGTCATCGAATCGCCCGCTTTTCACCGGAGCCGTGCGGTGAGTCTTAAGCGCTGTTTCGGCGGCATCGCGGCGGTGGTCGCGGTACTGTTTGCGAGTGCCGCACTGGCAGTTGCCTGGGATCCGCCGAAGGACGGCCTGCGTCCGGTGCCGCCGCTCACCAGCCAGGTCACCGATCTGACCGGCACATTGTCTGCCTCGGATCGCCAGGCGCTCGAATCCAAATTGCACGACTGGGAGGCGCGGACCGGCAATCAGCTGGTGGTGCTGGTGGTGCCCACTACCGCTCCAGAGCCGATCGAGGAGTACTCGCTGCGCGTCGCCGAGGCGTGGAAAATCGGTCAGAAGGGCAAGGACAACGGCGCGCTTTTTCTGATCGCCAAGGACGACAAGCACATGCGCATCGAGGTGGGTTACGGTTTCGAGGGCGTGCTCACCGACGTGACGTCACGAAGGATCATCGGCGAGACTGTCGCGCCTTACTTCAAGCAGGGCCAGTTCGCACAAGGCATCAACGCCGGTGTCGACCGCATCATCGCAGTGATCGGCAGCGGAGAGCCGCTGCCGGCGGAACCGGCCAGGCGCGCCGCGCCGCGCCACTCGTTCGACTACGGGAACCTGTTCATCATCCTGCTGGTGGCGGTTCCGATCGTCGGAACCGTGCTGCGCTCCGTATTCGGCAACGTCGGCGGGTCCGCCATCGGCGCGGGGGCGGCGGGAGCCATTGCATGGTTCCTCGCCGGCTCCTTGCTGATCGCCGGAGGCGTGGCGCTCGTCGCGTTCATCATCATCGTCTTTTCGATGTTCGGCGGCGGCCGTGGCGGCGGCTGGATCCCGGGTGGATCCGGCGGTGGATTTGGCGGAGGGGGCGGTGGATTCTCCGGCGGTGGTGGAAGCTTTGGCGGTGGTGGCGCGAGTGGAGACTGGTGATATGCAATCGCGCGACGCAAAACCAGAACGTCCGACAGAAGCGCGCACTCCGCGCTTGAAACGCTTTGCACGTCATCTCGTGAGCGATCATCGAACGGCGCGAAAGGCGTTCCCGCCGGAAGCGCTTGCTCGGATCGAAGCCGCGACGATGGCGGGCGAAAAGAACCATGCGGGGCAGGTCCGCTTCGTGGTCGAGGCCGCGTTGCCGCTGGCGCTGGTCATGAGCCGACAAACGCCGCATGAACGCGCGCTCGACCTGTTCGGAAGCCTGCGCATCTGGGACACCGAAGGCAACAGCGGCGTGCTGGTCTACGTGCTGCTCGCCGATCGCAGGGTCGAGATCATCGCCGATCGCGGTATCCATCGCGAAGTCGGAGAAGGAGAGTGGCGGTCGATCTGCCGTACAATGGAATCGGCGTTCCGCGAGGGTCGTTTCGCCGATGGCGCGGTGGCCGGCATCGACGCCGTCAGCGCGCTCCTTGCGCGGCACTTTCCGCGCGCAGGCGCGGCGAGCAACGAGCTGCCGGATCAGCCGATCGTCCTGTAGAACGCCTACCGGTGTGGCGTCGGCTCGACCCGGTCAGCTGCGATGAGGTGCATCAGATCGCCCGTCGCGAGATTGACTCGATGGCGCCACATCACCAGCAGCATCATGCCGGCGACGAACAGACCGAACAGCACGATCACCTCGTTGGTCGAGACGCCCAGAAAAACCAGCAGCGCGTAAAAGGCGAGCATCACCAGCACGCCGATGTTCTCGTTGAAATTCTGTACCGCGATGGAATGGCCCGCGCCCATAAGGACATGGCCGCGATGTTGAAGCATCGCGTTCATCGGCACCACGAAAAACCCGGCAAGCGCACCGATCGCAGTCATCAGCACCACCGAGGTCTCGAGAAACTGCACGTAGATCATGCCGATAATGGCCAAACCCATCACGACTCCGAGCGGCAGCACCTTGACCGCATTTCGCAACGAAACGAATCGCGCCGCGCCGACCGCGCCCAGTGCGATCCCGATCGCGACCACGCCTTGCAGGTACGACGCGCGGGACAGGTTGTAGCAAAGATGCGACGCGGCCCAGTCGATTACGATGAACTGAAGCGTCGCACCGGCGCCCCAGAACAGCGTCGTCGTCGCCAGCGAAATCTGGCCAAGCTTGTCGCGCCAGAGGAGGGCGCAGCAATGGGCGAACTCGCGAATCAGGAAGAATGGATTCTTGCTCGGGCTTCGGTGGTCGACTCCGGTGTTCGGAATGTAGAAGTTGAACAGTGCGGCGATGGCGTAGGCGCCCATGATTACGCAGATGGCAGCTTGCGGTGGTGTCTCGATGCCGGTGTCGATACGCGGTATGTCGATCGCCAGTAGCGCGCTCGCTATCGGGCCGCTGATCAGCAGGCCACCCAGAAGCACGCCCAGGATGATCGACGCGACGGTGGTGCCTTCGATCCAGCCGTTGGCAACGACCAGCTGCCGCGCCGGAAGCAGTTCGGTCAGGATGCCGTATTTCGCAGGCGAATACGCGGCGGCGCCGAGCCCAACCACTCCGTACGCGAGCAGCGGATGCAGGGTGAACAGCATGAGCGAGCACCCCGCGATCTTGACGCCGTTCGTGATGAGCATCACGCGTCCCTTTGGCATCGAATCCGCGAACGCGCCGACCAACGGTGCCAGCAACACGTAGGAGATGACGAAAAATTGCTTGAGCGCGGGAGTCATCCACGCTGGCGAGTCGAGATCGCGCAGCATCTGAATTGCCGCGACCAGCAGCGCATTGTCGGCGAGCGACGAGAAAAACTGCGCCGCCATGATGATGTAAAACCCGGCTTTCATTGTCCTCGTTTGCGCGAACGCCCGCGATCCTTGACACCGGCAGCGGGAGGCCGGGGAATGTTCGCTGCGCTTGTGTATAATTAATTGCTTGCCGGCGCATGCGGCTCGCGCCTTATACCACGTTTCTCCGTCAGACAAAACCGGCAGGACTTGGTTCGTTCTCTGCCTTGGCACCTCTTGTCATGAGCCGACCCGTCCTGGCCCAAATCAATCTCGCGGCATTGCGCAAGAATTTGCGCGTCGCGCGGGGAAAATCGGCTGGCGCGCAATTGCTCGCGGTGGTCAAGGCCAATGCCTATGGCCACGGTCTGCTGCGCGTTCTGCCGGCGCTTAGCGACGCCGACGGACTTGCGCTGCTCGAGCTCGACGCAGCCGTTTCGCTGCGTGAGCATCACTATGTGCGCCGCATTCTTCTGCTGGAAGGGTTTTATAGTGCGGACGAGCTGCCGGAAATCGCGTCGCGTCGCCTCGCCGTAGTTGTGCACCACATCGAGCACGTGCGCATGTTGGAGACCACTCAACTCACGCGCCCGCTGGAAGTTTTCATCAAGATCAATACCGGCATGAACCGTCTGGGCTTCAAACCCTCGGAAGTGCGCGAGGTCGCAGATCGCCTGTCGGCGGCGTCGAGCGTCGCCGCGTTGCGATTGATGACCCATCTCGCGCGCGCAGACGAAGAAGAAGGCTTGCACGAGCAACTCCAAGCGTTCGAAGATGCCTGCAAAGGTTTGCCCTATCCTCGCTCGATCGCCAACTCCGCCGGTGTCATTCGCTTCACAGAGGTAGGCGGGGACTATGTTCGGCCGGGCATCATGCTCTACGGTTCCTCGCCGTTTCCATACGACACCGCGGAAATGCTCGGGTTGTCGCCAGTGATGACCTTGCGCAGCGAGCTGATCGCCGTGCACGATCTGAAACCCAATGCAAGCGTGGGTTACGGTGGAGGATACACCGCCGCGCGCGCGCACCGGGTCGGAGTGATCGCCTGCGGGTACGCCGACGGTTACCCGCGCCATGCGCCCAATGGGACGCCGGTGCTGCTCTGCGGCAAGAAAGTGCGCACCGCGGGACGGGTCTCGATGGACATGATGACCGTCGACTTGAGCGAAGTACCGGAGGCGGGCATCGGCAGCCCGGCCGTGCTGTGGGGCGAAGGACTGCCGGTCGACGACGTCGCGGCCGCGGCGAGCACTGTTGGCTACGAGTTGCTCTGTGCGGTCGCGCCGCGCGTGCCATTCGTGACGACGGAAATCGGCAAGGTCGACATCGAACTGTAGCTTCACCGATCGCTAAGGACCTCGCTTGTACATTGTCGTCACCGGTGCTGCCGGCTTCATCGGATCGAGCTTGATCCGGGCCTTGAACGCCCGCGGAGAGACCCGGATTCTCGCGGTTGACA
>DATMNH010000114.1:0-16360 GCA_035568975.1 Casimicrobiaceae bacterium | reverse complement strand
GCGGTGGCGCGGCATCTGTACGGCAGCAGCGCGGAGCCGGCGCCTTATGTCGAAATGGAGGGACTCGAACACTACGACAAGGTGATCAGTGTCGATCAGAGCCCCATCGGCCGCACGCCGCGGTCGAACCCGGCAACGTATACGGGGTTGTTCACGCCGATTCGCGAGCTTTTTGCGCAAGTGAAGGAAGCGCGCGAGCGCGGCTACGGGCCGGGCCGGTTTTCATTCAACGTCAAGGGCGGACGTTGCGAAGCATGCCAGGGCGATGGGCTGATCAAGGTCGAAATGCACTTCCTTCCCGACGTCTACGTGGCGTGCGACGTCTGTCACGGCCAGCGCTACAACCGCGAGACGCTGGAAATTCAGTACAAGGGCCGCAACATCCACGATGTGCTGTCGATGACCGTCGAGCAGGCGCACGTGTTCTTCGAGCCGGTGCCGGTGGTCGCGCGCAAGCTGCATACGCTGCTCGACGTGGGCCTGGGTTACATCACCCTCGGACAGTCCGCGACGACGCTTTCCGGCGGCGAGGCGCAACGGGTCAAGCTCGCGCTCGAGCTGTCCAAGCGCGACACCGGTCGCACGCTGTACATCCTCGACGAGCCGACCACGGGCTTGCACTTCCACGACATCGAACTGCTGCTGACCGTACTGCACCGGCTGCGCGACCACGGCAACACGGTGGTAGTGATCGAGCACAACCTGGACGTGATCAAGACCGCCGACTGGATCATCGACCTGGGGCCGGAAGGAGGAGCCGGCGGCGGGAAGATCATTGCGCAGGGACCGCCGGAGCACGTCGCCGCCGTCGCCGAAAGCTATACCGGTCGCTACCTGAAACCGGTGCTCGCGCGGCGCGCAAACAAGCGCGCGCCGACCCCGATCGTTGCGCCCGTCCGCAACGGGCGCGAGAGAAAGCAGGCGGCCGACCTTCTAGGCGAGTGACCGAAGCTGCAGACCGCACGTCATCCCCGCGAAGGCGAGGATCCATTTTGCGTCGGATCAAATGCCAATGGATTCCCGCCTTCGCGGGAATGACGAACTAAGCACTTGCAGGATGCTCATCAACGGATAACCCAAAAAAAGCGCGGCCGAAGCCGCGCTTTTTCTTACTGCAGATACCATTTACTGCTGGTATTACTGGATCGTGATCTGCTTGGCGTTGGCCTTGGCGATCTTCGGCAGCGTCAGTTGCAGAACGCCGTCGACATGCTTGGCTTGCGCCGCGTTGGCATCGACTGCCTCGGGCAGGCGGATCGAACGGCTCGCCTTGCTGAAGGTCCGCTCTTTCCAAAGCGTCTTGCCGCTCGCTGTGACTTCATCGAGGAACTCGGCGCCTATCGTGACATCGCGGTCTTCGACATTGACTTCGATCTTGTCCTTGGCAATGCCGGGAAGCTCTGCTTTGACGATGTACGCTTCCGGCGTTTCGACGACGTCCAGCGCTATGGCGCGACCGGAGGCGACGCTATCGCCATTCACCGACGGCAGCAATACACCAAGAGCGCGATCGAACGCCCGGTCCAGCGGGTTGTAATAACGAATCAGGTTGCTCATGTGTTCTCTTCTCCATTTGGGACGGCGGCGATTTGGTGCCGCACACGAAGAGAAGATGGAGATAGCGTCGGATATTTCAAGGGGGGTCGCGACCGCGTGTCGGCGGCTCCCCGGCCGGGGCATCGGGCGCTGGCTCGGCCGCCATCTCGGGAATCCCGGCTGCGCCGGCCCCCGACGTCGGCTCGGTCCGAAACTCAGCTGCCGACTGAGCCGCCGACTCAGTGTCCAATTCAGCGGCTGGTGCGCCCACGCTCACCGCCGCGAGGATCCCTTGCAGCAGCGCTGCTGGCGCGGGCGGGCAGCCTGGAATCGCGACGTCGACCGGGATCACGTTCGATACCTGCCCGAGACTCGCGTAGCTCTCGCCGAAGATGCCGCCGCTGCAGCCGCAATCGCCGACCGCTACCACCAGCTTTGGATCCGGTGTCGCGTCGTAGGTTCGCCTGAGTGCGATGGCCATGTGCTTCGACACCGGCCCGGTCACCAGTAGCATGTCCGCATGGCGGGGGCTCGCGACGAATCGGATGCCGAGGCCCTCGATGTTGTAATAGGGGTTGGCCAGAGCATGAATTTCCAGCTCGCAGCCGTTGCACGAACCGGCATCGATCTGGCGGATGGTCAGCGCCCGCCCGAGCACGCGCAGGATTTTTTTCTGCAGCCTGGCGACGATGACCATCTCGTCCGCCGGCGCGGGCGGCGGCTCGGTCTTGATGCCGCACTTGGCGATCTGGCGCAGGATGTGAAGCATGGTTACAGATCGTGGCCTGAGTACGACAGGTTGAACGACTTGTTGATCAGCGGAAAGTCGGGAACGATGTTGCCGATCACCGCGTGCTCGATCACCGGCCAGTTTTGCCACGACGGGTCGTGCGGATGGCAGCGGCGAATCGCGTCGCCGGGTCCGCTTTCAAGGGCGAGCCATACCGGTCCGCGCCAGCCTTCGACGCAACCGAGCGCGGGCTTGAATTCGCGAAAGCGCGGCAGAGAAGTGATGATGTCGCCCTGTGGCAGCGCATCGAGAATCACATCGATCAGGCGCAGCGATTCCAGTGCTTCGTCGAAGCGCACCGCGACACGCGCCGCCACGTCGCCATCGCGGCTGCCCGCGCGGCGAACGGCAAGTGCGTCGTACGGCGTAAGCGGAAAATCGCAGCGCAGATCGTCGGGAACGCCGCTCGCGCGCGCTGCGAAGCCGCACAAGCCCAGCTTGGCGGCCAGCTCGTTGGTCACTCTGCCGCAGTCGCGAAATCGGTCCTGGAGACCAGCGTGATCGTCGTAGATGTCGCGCAGAAAGCGAATCTCGCGATCGAGCGTGGCGCATTGCGTGCGCATTTCGGCGGCGGATTCGGGCACGATATCGTGCGTTACGCCGCCCGGAACGATCACATCCATCAGCAAGCGGTGCCCGAACACGCGCCGGTTGAGGCGCAGAAAATCCTCTTTCAGACGCGAGAATTGCGAAAGGCCAAACGCGAATCCGCCGTCGTTGCCGAGATAGCCCAGGTCGCCCAGATGGTTGGCAACTCGTTCGCGCTCGAGGCACAGTGCGCGCAGCCACGTGGCGCGCTGGCTGAGCTCGAGGCCAGCGATAGCCTCGACGGCTTGAGCGTAGGCCCAACCGAACGCGACCGCGCTGTCGCCTGAAATCCTGGCGGCGAGACGGGACCCGTCGGCGATCGACAGCGTCTCGAAGCGTTTTTCGATGCCCTTGTGCGCAAAGCTTAGCCGCTCCTCAAGACGAAGAACTTTCTCCCCCACGACCTGGAAGCGAAAATGTCCGGGCTCGATTATTCCGGCATGCACCGGCCCGACGGCGATTTCGTGCACGCCGTCGCCGGACACGCGCACAAAGGGATAGTCTTCCTCGCCCGGCTCCCACTTCGGTGACGCGGCGAAGTCTCGCCGCAGCGGAAATTGATCGATGGGCCATGCTGCCTGCCACGTCCAGGGCCGCGGGTCGTCAGTGTCGCACTGGGTGCCGACCAGGTCGAACGCCGCGCGCTGCATCCGATTCGCGACGGGAAAGATCGGCGTCAGATCGGGGTAACTCGCCCCTCCGTCCGGAAGGGTGTGCTCGAGCAAGGTCAGGCCGTCGCGGTCGCGTAAGAGAACGTGCACGCAAAAACCTCGCTCGCGGTCGCGCTCGTCGCTCGCCCAGAGCGCTGCCAGTTGCCCGCCTTGTTCCCACGCAAGCCGGCATGCCGTCAGCAACTGGCCCGAGCTCACAGGGCAGCGCTGCGCGGGAATGGGCGAGGCCAAGCTCGCGGAAGAAACACCCAGAGGCGAGACGTTCATCGAAGCTCCAGGTGTCCCATTAGCCGATCAGTTTCGCGGCCTGGCGGTACCAATCGGCGAGGAAAGGCGGGATCCAGAGACCCAGCATGAGCACGATGGCCAGATGCACGAACACGGGGATCATCGCCGGCCGATGCGGCAGTTGCTTGCCGGTGGTTTCTCCGAACGCCATCGGCTGCACTCTGGAAAATACCGCGGCGAATGCGACGCCGAGCGATAGCAGCAGCAGTGGCGTCGCCCACGGCTGCTCGCGCATCGCCGTGGTCAGGATCAGAAATTCGCTGGCGAAGACGCCGAAAGGAGGCATGCCCAGGATCGCGAGCGTCCCCAGGACCAATCCCCAGCCGATAGCGGGACTGATGGTGATGAGGCCGCGGATGCCGTCCATGAGCTGGGTGCCGGTCTTCTGCGCGGCGTGACCCACCGCGAAAAAAATCGCCGACTTGGTCAGCGAGTGCACCGTCATATGCAACAGACCGGCGAAGCTGGCGATCGGGCCGCCCATTCCAAAGGCGAACGTGATGATGCCCATGTGCTCGATCGACGAGTAGGCAAACAGCCGCTTGATGTCCTTCTGGCGCGACAGCAGAAATGCTGCGACGACCACCGACAGCATGCCAAAGCCCATCATGAGCCCCTTGGCGAATGAGGTCTGCAGCGAGCCGTCGACCAGCACTTTGCAACGGACCACGGCATAGAGCGCGACATTGAGCAGCAATCCCGAGAGCACCGCGGAAACCGGCGTCGGACCTTCTGCGTGAGCATCCGGCAGCCAGTTGTGCAATGGAACGAGTCCGACCTTGGTGCCGTAACCGACGAGCAGGAACACGAACGCGAGCGATAGCACGGTGGGCTCGAGCTGGCCTTTGACGGCGTTGAGCTCGGTCCACAGCAGCGCACCGCCCCCTGCGCCCAGAAGCTTTTCCGCGGCGAAATAGAGCAGGATGGTGCCGAACAGCGCCTGCGCAATGCCGACCCCGCACAGAATGAAGTACTTCCAGGCGGCCTCGAGGCTGGCCGGAGTGCGGTAGAGCGACACCAGCAACACCGTCGCCAGTGTCGCGGCCTCCAGCGCAACCCACAGGATGCCCATGTTATTGGTGAGCAGCGCCAGCAGCATGGTGAAATTGAACACCTGGAACATGCTGTGGTAGAGCCGCAGTCGTGCGTGTGTCAGACGTCCGTGCTCGCGCTCGATTCTCATGTACGGCCTGGAAAAGATCGACGTGGTGAAACCGACAAATGCGGTGAGCGCCACCAGAAACACGTTGAAGGGGTCTACGAAGAACAAGCGGTCGAGCACCAGCAGCGGGCCGTCAGAAATCACGCGTACGGTCAGCGCGACAGCGGAAAGAAACGTGGCCAGACATACGACCACATTGACCGTCGACGCCTGGTCGCGGTGGCCGACTGCGGCCAGCACCAGCGCGCCGGCGACGGGAAAGCCGAGGATGACAAGGATCTCGATCACTCCTCTTCCTTCAAGCGCTCGAGATGCTTGAGATCCAGGCTGTCGAACTGCTCGCGGATCTGGAAGAAGAAGACGCCTAGTATCAGCATGCCGACCAGGACATCGAGGGCGATGCCGAGCTCGACCACCATCGGCATGCCGTAGGTCGCGCTGGTGGCCGCAAAAAACAGCCCGTTTTCCATCGACAGAAATCCGATTACCTGCGGGATCGCCTTGCGCCGCGTGATCATCATCAGGAAGGAGAGCATCACGCTCGCCATGGCGATTCCCAGGGTGGCGCGGGTCACCGTATTGGCGAGCTGCGAGATGGGCAGCGCGAGGTTGAATGCAAACACGACCAGCACGATGCCGATGAGCATGGTCATGGGAATATTGATAAGTCCTTCCACGTCCCAGCGAACGTCCAGCTTGCGGATCAGCCGGTGCAGCAGCCACGGCAGCAGCGCGACCTTGAGTATCAGCGTCAGCCCCGCCGACCAGTAGAGGTGTCTCTGACCTGTGGCGAAGGCGACGATGGCCGTCGAGCTTGCCAGTGCGAGCCCTTGCGCAGCGAATAGATCGATCAGCGTCAATACGCGTCGCTGGGCGAGCATCGCAAACGCGAGCAATAGCACCACGGCAGCCAGCAGGTTGATGAGCTGTGCCCAAAGCGGGGTTGCGGTCATCGCGCCCTCTAGCTTCCCAGCAGCATGTTGACCAGCATCGCGAGCACCGCGAGCAGAAATGCCGTGCCAAGGAACTCCGGCGCGCGAAAGATGCGCAGCTTCGCCGACAAGGTTTCGATCAGGGCGAGAGCGAAGCCGCCGACGGCGAGCTTGGCAATGAGGACCGGGGTGGCGCCGAGAATGGCCAGCCAATCGGAGCTGCCTTGCGCGATCCCAAACGGCAGAAACAGCGCCAGGCCGATGCATGAATAGTTGAACAGCTTCAGCGCCGAGGCCCATTCGATCAACGCCAGATGGCGCGCGGAGTATTCGAGCGTCATCGCCTCGTGGATCATGGTGAGCTCGAGGTGCGTCGCGGGGTTGTCGATGGGAATGCGCGCATTCTCGGCCAGCGACACCATGGTGAAGGCGACGCCGGCAAAGGCGAGGCTGGGGTAGATCGCGATGTCGCGATTCGCCAGGGTTTCGACAATCGTCGGCAACGACGTCGAGCCCGAAAGCAGCGACGCGGTGAACAGCACCATCAACAGCGCGGGCTCGGCCAGGAAGCCGACTAACATCTCGCGTCGCGCACCCATGGTTCCGAACGCGGTGCCGATGTCCATTGCCGCAAGCGCGATGAAGACGCGTGCGAGCGCGAACAGCCCGACCAGCGCGATTGCATCCGCCGCGTGGGCGAACGGCAGGTCTGTCGCAAGCGAGGGAACGATCGCCGCCGCGAGCGCCATGGCACCGAACACGATGTAGGGCGTCAGGCGAAAGATGGCCGACGCGTTTTCGGCGACGACCGCATCCTTGTGGAACAGCTTGCGGATCGTCCGGTACGGCAGAAAGAGTGATGGCGCGCTCTTGTTCGCCAGCCATGCTCGGCACTGATTGACCCAGCCCACGAGCAGCGGCGCCAGCAGCAGCGCAACGGTGAGTTGCAAAAGTTGCGAGAGAATTCCGGTTGCCGTCATGACGCGGTGCTCATTGTGTCATCGGACGAAGAACAGCAGCGCAAGCAGCGTGATGAAGCTGTACGTCAGGTAAATGGAAATACGGCCTTGCTGGATTCGCCCGACCAGCCGCGCTATCGCGTCGGCGGCGTGCGCAACGGGAAGATAGAGCCAGTGCCAGAAATGATCTTCGAGCACAACCTTGTACTCCGGCTTGGCGTCGAATGGAGACGGCAGCGTACGCTCGATGCGGAAAAAAGGCTCGAATACCTGCCGGATCGGCTGGCCAAAACCCTCGGCGGTGTCCTGCATTCGGGGCGTCTGCAACGGAAAGCCGCAATCCCACGCCGGACCCTTGCGGACGCGGCCGTGATATTGGCGGTGCACGACCTGAATGGTGAGCAGCACGACTGCGGCGATGACGGCGAGGAAGATGATCGGGCTGTAGCTCGAACGATCGGCATTCACGGGCGCCAGCAGCATCCAGCTCCCGCCGCGTCCGCCGACGGTCGATCCGACCAGCATCGCGTTCACCGGATCGATGAGCGCGATGACGTTGACGGGAAAAAGCCCGAGCACCACGCAGCCGATCGCGAACCAGACCAGCGCTGCGCGCTCCAGCCGGCCGGGATCCCTGGCGTAGGCGAGGTTGGGCTCTCGCGGCCGGCCCAGGAAGACCACTCCGTAGAACTTGACCATGACATACGCTGCCAGTGCAACGGCGAGGACCAGCGCTGCCGCGGCGAGCGGCACCAGCATGTTGACGAACGATTGCGGCAGGCTCGGCGTGAACAGGAAAGCTTGCAGCAGCAGCCACTCGGAAACGAATCCGTTCAAAGGTGGCAGTCCTGCCATCGCCAGCGTTCCGACCAGCGCGAGCCAGGCCACCCAGGGCATGCGGTGGATCAACCCGCCGAGCTTGCCGAGGTTGCGCTCCCTGGTCGCGTGCAGCACCGAGCCGGTGGCCAGGAACAAGAGACTCTTGAAGACGGCGTGATTGAGCGCGTGGTAGAGCGTCGCGGTCAGCGTCAGCGCGGCAAGCAGCGGCTTGCCGTAGGACTTGAACATGATGCTGAGGCCGATGCCGGCGACGATGATGCCGATGTTCTCGATCGACGAATAGGCGAGCAGCCGCTTCATGTCGGTTTGCACCGTCGCGAAAATGACGCCGAAGAGTGCGCTGACAAGCCCGAGTACCAGCGCGACGACGCCCCACCACCACAACTGGCCGTTGAGCAGGTCGAAGGTCACGCGCAGCAGCCCGTAGATGGCGGTCTTGAGCATCACGCCGCTCATCAATGCCGAGACCGGCGAGGGCGCCGCCGGATGTGCTTCGGGCAGCCAGATATGCAGCGGCAGCAGGCCGGCCTTGGCGCCGAAGCCGAAGAGCGCGAGCAGAAAGGCGATCGAGCTCCAAGCCCCGGGAAGAATGACCGAGCGCATCGAACCGAAGGTGTAATCGCCGCTGCCGCCCTGAAGTACGCCGAAGCACAACAGAATGGCAATGGCTCCGATATGCGCGATCAGCAGGTAGAGGAATCCCGCACGCCGGACTTCCGCAATGCGGTGATCGGTGGTCACCAGAAAGTAAGACGCGAGCGCCATGCTCTCCCATGCAACCATGAAAACGTAAGCGTCGTCGGCGATGAGCACCAGCGCCATGGCGGCGAGGAAGGTGTGATATTCGAGACACAACAATCCCGGCGCGCTGCCTTCGCTGTCGCGAAAATAGTCGGCCGAAAAGACCGAAATGCCCGCGCCGGTCGCCCCTAGCAGCAGCAGAAAAAACGCCGAAAGCGAGTCGAGCCGTAAATGAAACGGCAGGTCGGGGAGGCCCAGAGGCAGCACGATGCTCTCGGCGGTCTGGCCCATCGCCACGAAGGCGACGACGGCGAGCAGCAAGCCGACACACGTTCCGGCGATGAACAGTACCCGGATGATGCGAGACCCGTCGCCCAGTCGGACGAGGCCCAGCACGCCAATCGTCAGCCAGGTGGCGATGGCTGCGACGACGAGATGAAGCGCGCTGAACACCGTAAGCTATTGAGCGTCACGAAAGCACGTGACGCCCGAATCCTCAGTATCGTCATTCCCGCGCAAGCGGGAATCCAGTGTCTTTTGCCGTACGCCGCTGGGTCCCCGCTTTCGTGGGAACGACGAGAGTTTTGCGAAGCGTATTACCCATTTCGGCGATTCACTGCGGTTCTGCATCGGCAGTTGGAGGACGCGCTCTGACCGCCTAGGCACCTGGGTCATTTGACGCGCATGCCGGGCAGCGCGCCCGAATCGGGCGCGAGCAGGAAGATACCGGGGCCGTCTCCGGAGGCGGCGAGCACCATTCCCTCAGAGAGCCCGAACTTCATCTTGCGCGGCTCCAGATTCGCGACCATCGGCGTAAGACGCCCGATGAGATCCTCCGGCTTGTACGCCGACTTGATGCCGGCGAAGACGGTGCGGAGGCGCCCCTCGCCGACGTCGAGTGTCAGCCGCAACAGCTTGTCGGCACCGTCGACGTGTTCGGCGTTGACGATTTTCGCCACGCGCAGGTCGATCTTGCCGAAGTCGTCGATGGAGATCGTCTTCGCATCAGCCGTTGCTGCGGTGCCGGCGCCGCTGGAACCGGATGGAGACTGCGGCGGCCCGGGAGCAGACGCTTCCGGATCGAGCAACGCGTCGATCTGCTTCGGATCGATGCGGTTTAGCAGGTGCTTGAACGCGGAAACGCGAGATGGCGTTGGACCGGTGCCTTCGGGCGTCGTGCCGAGATCATCCCAGGTGAGCTTCGGCGTTCCCATCCATTGCTCCACGAGATGCGCCACCTGCGGGAGGACCGGCTTCAACATGATGGTCATTCGATAGAACGCGACAATGCATTCGCTGCACACACGGTGAAGTTCATCCCGCCGTGCGGGGGCCGTTGCCAGCGTCCAGGGCTTGTTTGCATCGAAGTACTCGTTGACGCGGTCCGCGAAGCCCATGATCAGGCGAAGCGCTTTCCCAAATTCCCGACTTTCGTACGCGGCTGCCACCTCTTCTACGATTGCCGCCGTACCCATAATCGCGATGCCGACGTCATGGGTCGATGTCGCAGGAGGCATTAGCTGTCCATCAAAATACCTTGTCAGGAACGGCGCCGCGCGGCTCGCGATATTCACATACTTCCCGATCAAGTCGCTGTTCACCCTCGCGACAAAATCGTCGGGGTTGAAGTCAATGTCCTCGACCTTGTCGTTGAGCTTGGCCGCGATGTAGTAGCGCAGCCATTCCGGGTTCATGCCTACTTCGAGGTAGCGCTGTGGGCTGATGCCCGTGCCGCGCGACTTGGACATCTTCTCGCCGGAAACGGTGATGAAGCCGTGCACGAAGACATTGTTCGGCAGCTTGCGTTTCGAGAATTCGAGCATCGCCGGCCAAAACAGCGTGTGGAAATAGATGATGTCCTTGCCGATGAAGTGGTACTGCTCGACCTCGGATGAAGGAGCGATGAACGCGTCGAACGACCTTTTCTCTCCATTCGCACGCGCTTTGCCGGTTTCAAAGTAATTCTTGAGGCTCGCGAGATAACCGATCGGCGCATCGAGCCAGACGTAGAAATACTTTCCGGGCGCATCGGGAATTTCTATGCCGAAATACGGCGCGTCTCGAGATATGTCCCAGTCGGCGAGCTTTCCCTCGGCTTGGTCGCCTCCGAGCCATTCGGCGATCTTGTTCTTGACCTCGGTTTGCAGGGGCGTCGCCGCTGTCCACCCACGCAGAAACGCTACGACCTTCGGATCGGACAAACGAAAGAAAAGATGCTCGGAGGTCCTCAGCTCCGGCTTGGCCCCGGTCAGGGCCGAGTACGGTTCGATGAGCTCGGTTGCGGCGTAGGTCGATCCGCACACCTCGCACGCGTCGCCGTATTGGTCCTTTGCGCCGCACTTCGGGCATTGACCTTTGACATAGCGATCGGGCAGGAACATGTTCTTGACCGGGTCGAAGAACTGCTCGATCGACTTGCCATAGATGAGCCCGGCCTCCTTGAGCGCGCGATAGATCGAGTGTGAGAGATCCCGATTCTCGTCGCTGTGAGTCGTGTACCAGTTGTCGAAGCTCAAGTGAAAGCGCTTGTAGTCGCGCTGGTGTGCCTCGCCGACGAGCCGTATCAATTCCTCGGGGGTAATACCGTCCGCTTCGGCCCGGAGCATGATCGCCGCGCCGTGGGTGTCGTCGGCGCCCATAAAATGGACCGTATGCCCCTGCATGCGCTGGAAGCGCACCCAGATGTCGGCCTGGATGTATTCCATGATGTGCCCGATGTGAAACGGACCGTTGGCGTAGGGTAGCGCGGTGGTGACGAAGAGCGTGCGGCGCGACATGCGCGAAGACCTTTGACGCGATAGGGGAATTGTCCATTCTAGCAAAGCACCTTTACACTGAGTACCGAGCGATGTTGTTTTTCGCTAAACTTGAGGTCTCTTTCGAAACACGAGCGAACGATCCTACGATGGCAATCTCCGAGGCCGACGTTCAGGCCAGCTTGCGCACACTGAACGACCCCAACACCAGCCGCGATTTCGTTTCCGGCAAATCGGTGCGTAAGGTGCAGATCGACGGCAACAATGTCGCGGTCGACCTCATGCTCGCGTATCCCGCGAAGAGCCAGCACGAGGCACTGCGCAAACTGGTCCAGCAAAAACTCGCGACGCTGCCCGGTGCGGGCAAGATCGCGGTCAACATCAGTCACAAGGTCGCGTCGCACGCGGTCCAGCGCGGTGTCAAATTGATACCCGGCGTCAAGAACATAATCGCGGTTGCCAGCGGCAAGGGCGGCGTCGGAAAGTCGACGACGGCGGTGAACCTCGCGCTGGCGCTGGCCGCCGAGGGTGCGCAGGTCGGCGTGCTCGACGCGGATATCTACGGGCCCTCGCAGCCGACCATGCTGGGCATCGCCGGCCGGCCCGAATCCAAGGACGGCAAGACGCTCGAACCGCTCGAGGCCTATGGCGTGCAAGCCATGTCGATCGGTTTCCTGATCGACGTCGACACTCCCATGGTCTGGCGCGGGCCAATGGTCACTCAGGCGCTCGAGCAGCTGCTGAGGGACACCAACTGGCGCGACATCGACTATCTGATCGTCGACTTGCCGCCTGGCACCGGCGACATCCAGCTCACGCTGGCGCAGAAAGTTCCGGTGACCGGCGCCGTCATCGTCACCACGCCGCAGGACATCGCGCTGATCGACGCCCGGAAGGGCCTCAAGATGTTCGAGAAGGTCAGCGTTCCCATCGTCGGCATCGTCGAGAACATGGCTGTGCACATCTGCTCGAAATGCGGCCACGCGGAGCACATCTTTGGCGAGGGCGGCGGCGAGCGCATGTGTCGCGATTACAAGGTACCGTTTCTGGGCAGCCTTCCGCTCGACATCCGCATTCGGGAAAACGCCGACTCGGGGCGGCCGACCGTCGTCGCCGACCCGGACGGCACGATCGCGCAGATCTACAAGGAAATCGCGCGCAAGACCGCTGTGTTCGTGGCGCAGAAGGCAGAGGATTTCTCGGCCAAGTTTCCGAGCATCGTCATCCAGAACACGTGAACTGAGGGTGAGCCGCTGTCCGGCAGCGACATTGCTGGACAAAATGATGTGCTACCTACGTATGGCTGCGACATGGCTTGACAGGCCATGTCATTATGGCTAACATGGCCAGATGAAATCCGCAACAATTTCCGAAACCAAGAACAAACTTTCGCAGCTTCTGGCTCGAGTCAAGCGAGGCGAGAGCGTGCTGATCCTCGAGCGAGACCGCCCCATTGCCCGCATCGTTCCGGTCGAAGCCGCCGAGACCAGCGACGACGAGCGGTTGGCTGAGCTCGAGCGCCGCGGCGCGTTGCGGCGCGCTGCGATCGCTCCCTTGAAGAAGCTGCCGCCGCCCATCAAATTGCCGCGAGGCGTAAGCCTGCTCGAAGCGCTGCTCCAGGATCGCGAGCACGCGCCTTACTGATGCGCTTCTGGGACACGTCAGCACTCGTGCCCCTGTTTGTCAGCGAGGCGGCAAGCGAAACCATGGCGCAGCTCTATCGAGCGGACCCTCAAATCGCCGTGGCATGGACCGCCGCAATAGAGTGCACTTCGGCCTGCGTACGCCAGCATCGCGAGGGCCGCTTGACGGACGCACACCTTGCGCAACTCCTGGCGCGCCTGGATGCGTTTAGTCGTTCCTGGAACCTGGCCGAGCCGTCGACCGACGTTCGTGTCGGTGCGCAGCGTTTAGTGGCGCGGCATGGCCTGCGCGCCGGTGACGCGATCCAACTGGCCAGCGCCATGGCCACCGCAGCGTTTGGAGCGGTGGCGTCCGAATTCGTATGCCTGGATCGCCGGGTGATGCTTGCCGCGACTGCCGAGGGCTTGCGCGTGGTGCCCGAACTTTCCGCCTAGGTTTCGCATGACGATCAAGTCCGATCGGTGGATTCGCCATATGGCGAGGGAACACGCGATGATCGAGCCTTTCGAACCGGGCCAGGTGCGCGAAGCGGACGGTCACAAGATCGTCTCCTACGGCACTTCGAGCTACGGCTACGATGTTCGCTGCTCGAGCGAATTCAAGCTGTTTACCAATCTCAACACGACCATCGTCGACCCCAAAAATTTCGACGACAAGTCATTCGTCGATTTCAAGGGCAATTTCTGCATCATCCCGCCCAATTCATTTGCGCTGGCGCGCACCGTCGAGTACTTCCGCATTCCCCGCAACGTTCTGACCGTATGCTTGGGCAAGTCGACCTACGCGCGCTGCGGCATTATCGTTAACGTGACGCCGCTCGAACCCGAATGGGAAGGCTACGTTACGCTGGAGTTCTCCAATACCACGCCATTGCCGGCCAAGATCTACGCCAACGAAGGTGTTGCGCAGGTGATCTTCTTCGAGTCCGACGAAGTCTGCGAGACCTCGTACAAGGATCGTGGCGGCAAATATCAGGGTCAGCAAGGCGTGACGCTGCCCAAGATCTGAGAAGAACCCCTGCCGCCGCTCCCCGGCGCCCCGCGATCGAGGCATCGAGCGCCGGCGGTAGCCATCCCTTGCGAATCGCCGCATAATTCGCGCCTTTCCACCCCGCCCGCCCGGCATGCCTGCCTCTCGGCTGGCGGGCGACCACTGGCAACCGCCGGCGACAAGTCCGGCACTGGACTGCATCCATGAAATTCCGCTTTCCCATCGTCATCATCGATGAAGATTTCCGCTCGGAGAACACTTCGGGCCTGGGCATTCGGGCGCTCGCGGCGGCGATCGAGAAGGAGGGCATGGAAGTCCTCGGCGTGACCAGCTACGGCGACTTGTCGCAGTTTGCCCAGCAGCAATCGCGCGCGTCGGCGTTCATTCTGTCGATCGACGACGAGGAGTTCACTCCCGGGCCCGAGCTCGATCCGGCGGTGGTGAACCTGCGCGCGTTCATCGAGGAGATCCGTTTTCGCAATGCCGAGATACCGATTTATCTATACGGCGAGACACGGACCTCGCGCCATATTCCGAACGATGTGCTGCGCGAGCTGCACGGCTTCATCCACATGTTCGAGGACACGCCGGAATTCGTGGCGCGGCACATCATCCGCGAGGCGAAGTCTTACCTCGATTCACTGTCGCCGCCGTTTTTCCGCGCGCTGGTGCATTACGCGCAGGACGGATCGTATTCCTGGCATTGTCCGGGACACTCGGGCGGGGTCGCGTTTCTCAAGAGTCCCGTGGGGCAGATGTTCCACCAGTTCTTCGGCGAGAACATGCTGCGCGCCGACGTCTGCAACGCGGTCGACGAGCTGGGCCAATTGCTCGATCACACCGGTCCGGTGGCAGCGTCTGAGCGAAATGCGGCGCGCATCTTCAACGCCGACCATTGTTTTTTCGTGACCAACGGCACGTCGACGTCGAACAAGATGGTCTGGCATGCGAACGTCGCCCCGGATGACATCGTCGTCGTCGATCGCAACTGCCACGTTTCGATCCTGCACGCGATCACCATGACCGGCGCGATCCCCGTGTTCCTCACGCCCAAACGCAATCACCTCGGCATCATCGGGCCGATCGCGCTCGACGAATTCAAGCCGGAGAACATCCGCAAAAAGATCGAAGCCAACCCGTTCGCGCGCGCTGCGAAGAACAAGAAGCCGCGGATTCTTACCATCACCCAGAGCACTTACGACGGAATCGCCTACAACGTCGAAATGCTCAAGCAGACGCTCGACAACAGCATCGATACGCTGCATTTCGACGAGGCGTGGCTGCCGCACGCCACGTTTCACGAGTTCTACAAGGACATGCACGCGATCGGCAAGGACCGGCCGCGCAGCAAGGAAGCGATCATTTTTGCGACGCACTCGACGCACAAGCTGCTGGCCGGCATTTCGCAGGCCTCGCAGATTCTTGTGCAGGAGTCCGAGACCCGCAAGCTCGACCGCCACATCTTCAACGAGGCGTACCTGATGCATACCTCGACCTCGCCGCAGTACGCGATCATCGCTTCGTGCGATGTCTCGGCGGCGATGATGGAGGCGCCGGGGGGAACCGCGCTGGTCGAGGAGTCGATCATGGAGGCGCTCGACTTCCGGCGCGCGATGCGCAAGGTCGACGATGAATGGGGCAAGGATTGGTGGTTCAAGGTGTGGGGTCCGGAAAAGCTCGCCGCCGAAGGGATTGGCAAGCGCGACGACTGGATGCTCAAAGCCAACGAAAAATGGCACGGCTTCGGTGAGCTCGCGCCTGGCTTCAATATTCTCGATCCGATCAAGGCGACGGTGATCACGCCGGGCCTGGACGTATCGGGCAAGTTCGCCAAGACCGGCATACCGGCCTCGATCGTCACCCGGTACCTGAACGAGCACGGCGTCATCGTCGAAAAAACCGGGCTCTATTCCTTTTTCATCATGTTCACGATCGGCATCACCAAGGGCCGCTGGAATACCCTGGTCACGGCGCTGCAGCAGTTCAAGGACGATTACGACAAGAACCAGCCGCTTTGGAAAATACTGCCCGAGTTCTGCGCGCAGCAGCCCAAATACGAGCGGGTGGGCTTGCGCGAGCTCTGCCAGCAGATTCACGACATGTACAAGGCGCACGACGTGGCGCGGGTGACCACCGAGATGTACTTGTCGGACATGCAGCCGTCGATGAAGCCGTCGGACGCGTTCGCCTGCATGGCGCATCGAGAGATCGACCGCGTCGAGATCGACCAGCTCGAAGGCCGCGTGACCAGCGTGCTGCTGACGCCGTATCCACCGGGCATTCCGCTCTTGATTCCGGGCGAGCGCTTCAACCGCACGATCGTCCAGTTCCTTCAGTTCGCGCGCAATTTCAACCAGCAATTTCCCGGATTCGATACCGACATCCACGGCCTGGTCGAAACCAGCGACGCCGGGAAGCTTCGCTACTACGTCGACTGCGTACGGCCGAAGTAGCGTCGCGAGC
>DATMNH010000113.1:0-7386 GCA_035568975.1 Casimicrobiaceae bacterium | reverse complement strand
ACCGTCGACGAGGCGGGACCCGATCTGCGCCAGCTTGCCCCCGACCTGTGCCTTGGCCTGATAATCGATGCGCGTCCCCGGCTTGTTGTCGCTGAGCGTAACGCGCGCCTCGCCCTTGGCGAATCCCGCCGCTCCACCCTGCCCCTCGAAGCTCAGCGTGTATGACGTGGGCGCGACGATATCGGACAAGACGATGCGGCCGGTAAAGCGAGCGCTGACCGGCCCGACTCGCGCAGTCATCGTCAACCGATATTGGTTGTCCGACACGCGCTCGACCGATTCGCATCCGGCAATGCACGCCTTGAGCACCTCGGGATCGTTGAGTGCACGCCAGGTCGTCTCGATGTCGGCCGGAACCGTCCGGCTGCCGCTCATTTCCATGTCGTCGTCCGCAGTCGTTCTCTCACGCTGCGAAGCGCTCTGCATTCACGCCGCCGCGCGTCCTGCGGCGCGACGATGCGGAAGTGAGCGCGGCGGTGAGCTGCTTCAGGCTCTCGAGATTGTGCACCGGCAGAAATTCGTCGACGTACGGCAGCATCGCCCGGATACCTGCCGGCCGCGCTTCGAAATGTTCATAGCGAAGCAGCGGATTGAGCCAGATCAAGCGCCGGCAGGATTTTGCCAGGCGCTCCATTTCGAGCGACAGACCATCGCCGACATCGCTGTCGAGCCCGTCGGTGATGAGCAGCACGATCGCACCCTGCGCGAGCAGGCGGCGCGACCAGCGGCGGTTGAACTCGGCCAGACAGGCACCGATGCGGGTGCCACCAGCCCAATCCGACACGGCGGCGCTGACGCGGCGAAGTGCGACGTCGACGTCGCGTTGCCTCAAGTGCCGGGTGATATTGGTGAGTCGCGTGCCGAACAAAAGCGTGTGCACCCGGTCGCGATCGTTGGTGATGGCATGAAGAAAGAACAGGAGCATGCGTGCGTAGCGGTCCATCGAACCCGAGATATCGCACAGCACAACCAAGGGAGGGCGGCGGGACCGGCGTCGCCGCCAGGCGAGCGGAACGACCGCCCCGCGCGCGGAGGCCATCGCGCGCAGCGTCGCGCGTAGGTCGACCGCGGTTCCCCGCTCCGCCGGTCGGGTGCGCCGCGTCGGCAATTCCGGCAGCGGAAGGCGCAAGCGAGCGATCATCAGCTTGACCTGGGCCAACTCGGCGACGGTCATGGTCTCGAAGTCCTTGGTCTGCAGTACTTCGCGCGACGAAAAGGTCAGCGTCGCGTCCAGATCGACCTCTTGCTCCTGGGCCTCGATCGATGGCCCGCGCGGCGCAGGCGCCATCGCTTCGGCGAGACGTGAGGGCAGCGGCGCGTGGCTTTCCGCGGGCGGAACGCGACCGTAGATTTTCGGCAGCAGCAATTGCAGCATGCGCTCGAGCAAGTGCGGGTTGCGCCAGAAAAGCTCGAACGCCTGATCGAACAATACCTGCTGCTCGTGACGCTCGATCAACACCGACTCGAGCGCGGCACGAAAGTCTTCCCGTTTGTCGACGCCGACGGCCTCGACCGCCTCCAGCGCCGCGATTACCTTGGCCGGTCCGACCGGCAACCCGGCCTTGCGCAACACCCGCGCGAAATGAAGGATATTTTCGGCAAGGTGCGCGCGCCCGAAGAGCCGTCGATCGGCCATGCTAAACGCGGGCCTCGACCGCCGTCTGCGCTTCGCTGCGCGCCTCGGCGACGAGCTGCGCGGCGAGCTGCGGCGTGATTGCGCCGATATCGTCCTGGTACTTGAGCAAGGCGCCAAGCGTGTCGGCCACCGTCTCCGGGTCGAGGCTCATGCGGTCGAGCGCCACCAAGGCCTCGGCCCAATCCAGCGTTTCGGCGATCCCCGGCGACTTGAACAGGTCCATCGCGCGCAGCCGCTGCGTGAACGCCACCACCTCGCGCGAAAGACGCGAGTCCGCCCCCGGAACCTTGCGGCGCACGATCGCCAGCTCGCGCTCGGCATTCGGAAAATCGACCCAGTGATACAGGCAGCGCCGCTTGATCGCATCATGGATCTCGCGCGTCCGATTGGAAGTGATGATGACGATCGGCGGAGACGCGGCCTTGATCGCGCCCAGCTCGGGAATGGTCACCTGATATTCGGCCAGCACCTCCAGCAGATACGCTTCGAAAGGCTCGTCGGTCCGATCGAGCTCATCGATCAACAGCACCGGCGCGACGCCGTCGTCCGGCTGCAGCGCCTGCAGAATCGGCCTGCGGATCAAGAACCGCTCGCTGAAAATATTGGTGGCCAGCGCCTCGCGATCGACCTTGCCCTCCGCTTCGGTCAGCCGGATCTCGATCATCTGCCGCGGATAATTCCACTCGTACACCGCCGACGCGGTGTCGAGGCCCTCGTAGCACTGCAGGCGCACCAGCGTGCGCGAGAGCGCACGGCTAAGCACCTTGGCGATCTCGGTCTTGCCGACGCCCGCTTCGCCTTCGAGGAAAAGCGGCCGCCGCATCTTGAGCGCCAGAAACACGCTGGTCGCGAGCCGCCGGTCAGCGAAGTAGTCGTGACGCTCGAGCAGCGCGACGACGGCATCGACACTATCGGGAAGCAGGGAGGAAGGCATCGTGCGAATCGCCGGCAGTGGGAGCTTGATTATAGCGTCATGCGTTCCGGCTCGACCCGCAAGGTTTGCGCGATTTGCTTCCGCCGTCGGCCCTTGAACCGTCACCACCGCCAAGAACAGCGTCAAGAACACGCTGCTGGCGGCACGACGCGCGACAGGTTTCCCTTCATCCACGCGATGATGCGCCGGGTGCCGCGTCGGAACGAATCAATCGCCCAACTTGACCTTATTGTCCTTGATGACCTTGGCCCAGCGAGGAATTTCCTTGCGCACGAATGCATCGAGCTCCTCGGGTGGTGCCGCGAGCACTTCGATGCCCTGCGCCGAAAGCTTGTCCGCGACTTCCGGCGTTTTCACGGCCTTGGCGAGCTCGCCGTAGACACGCTTGAGCAGAGCGGGCGGCATGTTGGCCGGACCGAACACGCCCCACCAGGTGTAGACCTCGAAGCCGGGCACCCCCTGGTTGGCAATCGGCTCCGCGCCCGGGAGCTTGGGGTCGGGTTTGGCGGACGTCACCGCGATGGCACGCAGCCGGCCAGACGTGACGTAGGGGTTCACCAGAAACACCGACCCGATGGCTAGCGGCACCTGATCGCCGATCGCATCGTTCATCAGCGGTCCGCCACCACGATAGGGGATGTGGTTGAACTCGACGCCGAGTTGATTGCCGAGCTGTGCCATTGTCAGATGGCCGAGGCTGCCGGCGCCGATCGTCCCGTAGGAGACACTCCCCGGCTTCGCCTTCGCCGCCGCCACGACGTCGCGAAACGACTTGTAGGGCTCGCTGACGTGCGCGACCAGCGCCATGGCACCGGTTCCGACCAGCATGATCGGTGTCAGGTCTCGTGTGGTGTCGAAAGGCAGATCGGGAATCAACGACGGGTTCACCGCATGGGTGTCGAAGACGACCCCGAGGGTGTAACCGTCGGGATCGGCTTTGGCCAACAACGCGGTCCCGATCGACCCGGAAGCGCCGCCGCGGTTGTCGACGATGAATTGCTGGCCGGTTTGCAGGCTCAATTGCTGGGCGACAATGCGTGCCACCTGATCGACCGACCCGCCGGGCGGGAAGACAGCGATCAGCTTGACTGGCTTCGAGGGCCACTGCTGCGCCACCACAATGGGCGCGAATGGAACGGCGAGTATCAATACAAGCGCCGGTAATACGTTCCGGGAGCTTCGCTTTCGCACGCGCGAGCGTCCAAACCACAGCAGGACAGTGACCAGCGCCATGGCAATCACCAGCGGCGAGACAAGCAGCGCGGCCAGCCAGCTCCACGTGCCGTCCGGGTCGAGGGCCTTGAAGCAGAAATACACGATGATCGGCGCGCCTAGGGTCGCCGCTAACGTCGCGCTCCTGATGGCGCGAAAGAGCACGTTCGCCACGACACCGATCAATACCGGCAGAAGGACGAGAACTAGAAGCGGTTTCACGGGCGCCGCCACTTGTGAATGGAGTCAGCCCGTGAGATCGACGGCGCGACGATCCGGGCCGCGATGCATTTCGCGATTCGCCTCAGGTGTGGATGAATCGACCGCCGCCAAACGACCAGTTCTCCCATAGCGTTTCCTTGAAACATACCATCACGTTCTCAGGGTTCACACCCGGATTCTGCGACAATCCTGCGAGCAGATCGACAAGGATTTTCTTCTTGATCTTGACGCTGCGACCGACCGACAAGAGTATCTCGATCAAGACAAAATCTTCGTTGCGAGGAATGCTCAGGTCAGGGTATTCCGGGTCGAAACGAAAGTCATCCGGGCCGAGCTCGAGGACACGCTGAAAGCGGTCCTTTTCCGGAACGCCCGATGTGATCAGCGCGCGATGCACGCCGTCGAGAATGGCGGATTTGAACGCGCTCGATTTGCCCGTACGGACGGTAAGCGTGATCAGCGGCATGGAGCCTCCCTGCGCACTAGCGAATTTATTCGAGCGGCTGCCGGCGACCAGCGCAGCTGCCTACGTCCTGCGACAACTCAGGCGGCGCAGATCACGTTGGAACATTGGCGATCGTCGCCTCCCCTGCCTTCGGAGATGGTCCATAGGCGTTCTGCCCCGGCTGGGTATCGAGCAGCATGAAGACCAGCAGAACGATCCAACCAACGATCGGCACCAGCACGATCAGTATCCACCATCCGCTGCGGCCGGCGTCATGGAGCCTTCTGACCGTGACGGCAATGCCGGGAATCAGCACCGCCAGCGTATAAATCCCCGACAATATTCCGATGCTCGCGGCCGCGCTGTACGTTCCGAGAACTACATCGCAAACCGCAAGAACAACGGAAACGATTAGGTTGAACAAGACAAAAAACCAATACTCTCTCCGGCGCGCTCTGCCGCTGAAGTCTGCGTACTTTTTAAGTGCCTGAAGGTACCAGTTCATTCATCTCTCCCCGTGATGAAGGTGAAACGCCGGCCGCCCGATGCACGATGTGACGCCAGCGGACAGGAACTTTGCGTCGCCAAGACGGATACGAAGCGCCGCCGACAAGGCAGTCTTTTTTTACATCTGGCGGCAAGGCAGGCTGCGCCGACGTATCCGCGCCCAAGTATAGGACGTATCGCCTCGCGCATCCATAAGAGGTCGATTCAGGCCAAGGACGGGCTACTTACGGACACTTGCCGATAACAATGCGCTGCGTCGCTCGAGGCTTTCCTTCGGCCAATACACAGTGCGCTCGTAGTACTCCTCCATCGCCGGTGTATCCGATGGGAGCACAATCCAGGGCTGCTTCGAGGCGGTGAATATGTGGATGTCCGGAGGAAGCCGATCCGGCTCATCGAGCGTGCCCACGCGAACAAAGCGCAAGGCATCACCTGCTCCGGCGTAGTTGCTCCAGAGAGCGATATGGCACCTCGGACAGCGCGCTATTCTCTGTCCCTTGCCGCTGTTCGACGGCGTGTCCACGACTTCGACCTCTCCTTTGAGCAAGCTCACTCGGTCAGCTTCGATCAGCGCATTGAGCGCGAACGACGTTCCCGTTTCGCGCTGGCACCACCGACAATGACAACAGTGAACGAACATCGGCTTGCCCGTCATCCGATAACGCACGCCACCGCAAGTGCAGCCGCCCTCCAGTGGAAGAACGTCGTCGGTGGTCATTAATCGGCTCCGGCGGGTCGGTTACGATTGAACGTAGAAGTAATACCGCGCTTCGTACGGCACGCGCGCTTGCTTGCCTGCTTGCGCTTGGTTACAGCCGTCCGCCGGCGCCTTGCCGCCGACGGTCTGCACGCGCTGAATACTGGCCGTCCGGCTCAACTGTCCCGTTCCCGCAGTGGATTTCGCGCTCAGCAGCAGCCATGGAATCGCGTTGGCGTCGGGACCATCGTCACGCGCTTTGACTTCGCCGACAACCTTGCTTCCGTCATTGGACTCCCAGGTCGGGCCCGCATAGTGCTTGCCGATCTTCTTGCCGGCAGAATCGAACAGCTCTGCTTCCGGTGCTACAAAAACCCATTCGAAACGTGCCGGATTGTCCTTGCTTGCCCTGCATTCGTAGATCTGGACTCCGCTGGCACGGGTTTCGAGTGCCAGCTTCTGAGTCGGTGGCGCCTTCAGGCTGTCCGGGACGACCGGAACCGTTCCCATCGAACTCGCACAGCTGGTAAGCATCGCCACCAGGGATGATATTGCAAACGCGAATATCCCGTGTCTTTCCATTATTTGTCCCCCTTTCGATCCGGAACAGGATTGTCCATCAATGTCTTCGCGTGCGACAGACCTCACCGTCTCGACGCGGTTGTCGCGATGACCAGCTAGAACGCGAAGAACAGAACGACCACTCGCTATCGCCGCGAAACGTCGCAACTAATTATAAGCGACGCAAGACGTGAAATCGCTACGACATGAGGCAAAAGGTCAACGGGGCCGCCGTATCAGGTAGGCTACCAACAGCGCCTGCTGTCTTCGCTTGACGTCGGATTGGTTGCCTGTCGCGGACGTGGTCCGACTCGGCTTCTCCCGCGAGTCAACAGGGGCATCATCTCGCTCGGTACGACGGTCGCCGGCGTCGGCCAGGGGATGGCGGGACGGCAGTCTGTACGGCGCAACGGATTTTGGAGGGCGTTCGAACAATTTCATGCGTGAGTGGCAGTGGCAACGCAGTTGTTATTGAAAAGTACCGCGGCCTTTGCGTGCACCACAATCAGCGCAAGTCTGAATTCGTTGTAGGATGCCGTCTGGCGGTGCAGCGAGGCGAGAACCCATGCTCGAGTACGAATTGTTGTTGCGTCCCTTGTTGGCGCTGCTGGCCGGCGCTCTCGTTGGCCTCGAGCGATCCTATCGTGGCCGAGCGGCGGGATTGCGCACCTACGCGCTGGTATGCCTGGGCTCGGCACTACTCGTCGTTTTGGCGGAAGAGTTGTCGCGCGGACCGGCGGGCGGCGTGGGCGACTCGACGAGAGTCATTCAGGGAATCGTCACCGGTATCGGCTTCCTCGGCGCAGGCGTGATCGTTAAGGAAGGTTTCTCTGTCCGCGGTCTCACTACCGCCGCGTCCATCTGGGTCATTTCCGCGGTCGGCGTGGTGATTGGCGGAGGCTTCTACGTCCTTGGCGCCATCGCTACCGCGCTAACCCTTGCCTTGCTTTCGATACTGCGCACCGTGGAGGATCGGCTTCCTTCTCAAACCTACGTCCATTGTCATCTGTCTTTCCATCGCGACCAGCTCCGCGACGAGGTTTGGCTGCGCAAGCTTGTTGCCGGGCATGGTTTTTCCATCACCGACCTTTCCTACAGGCTTGACAGCAAGACCGGATCGTTCGAATACAAATTTGTCATGTGGTCCGCCGATTCGAAAGCATGCGGCAATC
>DATMNH010000112.1:0-9508 GCA_035568975.1 Casimicrobiaceae bacterium | reverse complement strand
TCCCAGATCGCGATTGACCTGCTCCACATCGGCATCGGTCAGCGTACCGACGGCCTGTTTGAGCTTCAGGTCGTTGATCACGAAATTGTAGTAGGACTGCGCCAGGTTGAACCGCGTCTGGAAGACCTGCTGCTGCTGGTTTAATACGTCGAGATTGGTTCGCACGCCAACTTCCAGACCGAGCTTATTGGAATCGTACGATACTTGCGCCGAAGCGAGCGCCTGCTCGAACGCCTTGACCTGTGCGACGCCGCTGGTGACACCCGAAAACGAGGTCTGCGCGAGTAGTTGCGCACTGCGGCGCGCAGTCTCCAGATCCTGGCGGGCCTTTTCCTGGTTCGAGATTGCCTGGCGCACGCGCGAGCTGATCGCACCGCCCTGATAGATCGGAACGTTAAGCTGCAAACCAATCAGGGCCAGGTGCGAGTCGTTGGCGAAATTGCTGCTGACCGAGGTCGAGGCCGCGCCACCGGCGTAGCCCTGATTGAAGCTCGCGACCAGGTCCACCGTCGGATAGTGCCCGGCCTGTTGCCGGTCGACTTCGAGCGTCGCGATATCGAGATTGGCCTGTGCTATACGCACCTGATAATTTTCGCTGATCGCTTTTTGCACCCACGGCTCGAGCGCGTTGGGGACCGGCAACTGGGGTTGAAATTTCCCGGTGAATCTCTTCAGGTCCCCGGGCGGGCGGCCGATGATAGCGCGCAGCGCCGCGAGCTTGTTATCCAGATCGTTTTGGGCCGAGATCTCCTGCGCGACGATCTGATCGTACTTGGCCTGAGCATCGTTGGTATCGGTGATCGTTGCCGTACCGACTTCGAAGTTGCGCTTGGCCTGGGCCAGATTCTCGCTGACCGCCGCCTTCTGGCTTTCGGTCAGTTCGATGTTGAAGCGCGCCAGGAGCACGTCCAAGTACGCCTGAATCACACGGATAATGAGATCCTGCTGCGACGACGCGAGGATGTAATCGCCCTGTCCGACCTGTTGCCTGGCTTGGTTCAGCGAAATCGAGTTCTGCGGCCGGTACAACGGTTGACTGGCCGAGACGGTGTAGGCGTAATTGGGAAATCGCTCGCGAAACGTAATGGTCGGATCGCTGTGCAGGTTCTCGTGGAAGTCCTGCTCGGTGGCGTTCCCCACGAGATTGACCGCCGGCAGTAATCCGGCGCGGGCCTGCGGCACGAGCTCCTGTGTCGCCCCCCACGTAGCCCGAGCCGACGCGAGCACCGGATCGCTGGCGAGCGCGTCGCGATAGATCTGGATCAGGTCTTCCGCGGCTGCGCCGGACAGCGGCGCCGACATTGCCATCGCGATCAGGATCGCAAGCGTACGTTTCAACATCTTTGGGTACCCATCAGAGTGACGGCAATGCAGGCGGGGCGAGGCGAGCCTGCCCGGAGTTGAACGTCGCGTCAAAAGCTCCGCGAGATCCGGGGCAAAGACTCGAGCCACGGTGCTCAAAACACGAACCGCTGAGGCTGCGCTGCGTTTTGCAGCGGGGCGATGACCGTTTCAAAAAGATCTTCGCTGACGATCGCCCCAGGCGCTTCCCAACGCACCATGCGCGCGCTCATCGCAGGCGCGTCGCCGACGACGGCAAAAATACGCCCGCCCGGCCTGAGTTGTTCGAGCCATGCGTCGGCGAGCACCGGCGTCGAACCGGTGAGCACGATTGCCTCGTACTGTTCGCGGCGCCAGCCGCGGGCGCCGTCTCCGACCTCCAGTTTGACGTTGCCTATGCCTGCGCGCGCGAGCTTCGGTCGCGCCTCGAGAACGAATCTTTCATGAATATCGACGCTCGTAACCACGCCGCAGCTACGCGCGAGAAGCGCGGTCAGGTAACCGCTTCCGGTGCCGATCTCCAGCACCTCCTCGTTCGCCTTGAGCTTGAGCTCCTGCAGCACGCGCGCTTCCATCTTCGGTGTCCACATGCGCTCGCCGTCGCCGATCGGGATTTCAAGGTCCGCGAACGCGAGCGAGCGATAGGCGAGTGGAACGAAGTCTTCGCGCCGCACCTGGAACAGCAGGTCGAGCACCTCCTGGTCGAGAACCTCCCAGGTGCGGATCTGCTGCTCCACCATGTTGAAACGTGCTTCCTCGAAGTCCATCCCTTCCTCGTGATCACACGGAACTAAGCGACATGCGCCGGGCCGATACCGTCGTCGCGTAAGCTTGGAGCGACACCTCGGCGCACGGCCCGCCGTTTCCGCGTCATGACCGGCCGGCGCGGCCGCGCGACTCGTGCTTCAAGCCAGCCCGGGTTTGTGTTCAGGCCGCGATTCGGCTATCGATTACTTGATTCTCGCTGGCCATTCCATTATCGCACGTCAATCGCCCGGGGCCAGCGCAGCGGCGCGCGCGGTTGCCGCGGCATGCCTCGCTCGCCGTTCCTTTCGCCATTCGGTCAGGCGATCAAGGTAGGTGTAGATGACCGGCACGACGACGAGCGTGAGCAACGTCGACGTGACAACACCGCCGATGATCGCGCGGCCCATCGGCGCCTGCGTTTCGCCGCTTTCGCCCAGGCCCAGCGCCAGCGGCAACATGCCGAAGATCATCGCCGCGGTCGTCATCAGGATCGGGCGCAGGCGCACCTGCCCCGCGGAGAGCAGCGCGTCATGCAACGCGGCTCCGCCCCGTCGCGAACGGTTGGCGAAATCGACCAGCAGGATCGCGTTCTTGGTGACCAGCCCCATGAGCATCACGAACCCGATCATCGACAGCATGTTGAGCGTCGTTCCGGTCAGCAGCAGCGCGAGGAGCACGCCGATCAGCGTGAACGGAAGCGACGCCATGATCGCGATCGGCTGGGTAAAGCTCGCGAACTGCGACGCCAGCACCAGATAAATGAAGATGATCGCGAGCCCAAGCGATGCCAGCAGCGCGGATGCCGACTCCGCGGTATCTTCCTGCTGCCCGGCAATGGCGAACCGATACCCTGGCGGAAGTGTGGTCGCCTTGACGATTTTCTCGACGTCGTCGCCGACGTTTCCGGCGGGGCGTCCCTCCGCGTTGGCGTAGAGCGCAACGCGCCGCTGCAGATCTTGCCGTTTGATGATTTGCGGGCTCGTCGTCTCGACGACCTCCGCCACCTGGCGCAGCGGCACCATGCGCAACTCTCCGTCGGGTCCGCGCTTGTTGGTCGAGATATACAGATTGCCGAGATCCGAGGCGAGCCTCCGGCCGTCCCTCGGCAACTGTACGTTCACTTCGTAGTTCTGCCCGTCGGGTCCGAGCCAGTAGGTGACCGTCTGGCCCGCCAGCAGCGGGCGCACAGTGGCACCGACCTGTTGCACCGATATGCCCAGATCCGCCGCCAGGTCGTTGTAGAGCCGGATCGAAAGCGCTGGATTGGCCGCTTTCTCCGACGTCTCCATGTCCGCGATTCCCGGAACCTTGGCGACTTTCTCCGCGAACGCGTTGATCAGCTGCTTCAGCGTGTCGGGGTCGGGACCCAGCAGGTTGACCCAGATCGGCCGATCGTAGCCCAGAGCCAGCTCGATGCCGGGAATCGGGCGCAGCGCTTGCCGGATGGCACGCTCGAGATCCTTCTGCGAGCGGTCGCGAGCGCCGCGGTCGGTCAGCCGGAGGTTGACTCGGGCGTAATTGCGCCCGTCCTGAGTCCCGACGGTCGTCATCGCCAGAACAATCTCGGGAAAGCGTTTCAGCACTTCCTCGACTTCGCGCACCTTGCCGTCGGTGAATTCGAGGCTCGTGCCGACCGGCGTGTTGAGACGCAGCGAAATGAAGCTTTCGTCCACCTGCGGCGAAAACTCCTTGCCGATAAACGGAAGGAGCGCAAAGCTGCCGAAGAAGATGAGCAGCGCACTCCACAGCACGATGCCGCGGTGAGTGATCGTCGCCCAACGCGGCTTGAGCTCTCCGAAGCTGCGCGTTCGCAGCGCGCGCCACACCCCGATGACCGGCACGTACACGCGGCGCTTGTCCTCAGCGATCGCCCATTCGAGCATCCGCCCGTACACGCCGTGCACCCATTCGACGGCGCGCTCGACACGGTCCATGAAGCGGCCGAGCCACGGAACGCGCGAAAAACGCGAGCCCGCGGGATCGCGCCAGACCGACGAGAGCATCGGATCGAGGGTAAAGCTCACGAACAGAGACACCAGCACGGCAACGGCCACCGTCAAGCCGAACTGTAAGAAGAACTGGCCGACGAGGCCCCTCATGAACGCGATCGGCACGAACACGGCGACGATCGCGAACGTCGTCGCCATCACCGCAAGACCGATTTCTTCGGTCCCTTCGCGCGCCGCCGCGACGTGGCTCTTGCCCATGCCGAGGTGGCGCACGATGTTCTCGCGCACCACGATCGCGTCGTCGATGAGAAGCCCGATGCACAGCGACAGCGCCATCAGCGTCATCATGTTGAGCGTGAAGCCAAATGCGTACAACGCGATGAAGGTCGCTATGACTGAGATCGGCAGCGTGAGGCCGGTGATGATGGTGCTGCGCCAGGAATGCAGGAACAGGAAAACGATCAGCACCGTGAGCAGCGCGCCCTCGACAATCGTGCTCTTGACACGGTCCACGCTTTTCTGGACCTGATCTGCCTGGGAATAGACGATGCGGACCTCGACGTCCGCCGGCAGGCGCGACTTGAGGGATTCGAGCGCGTCGGCAACGCCGCGGCCGGTCTCGATGATGTTGGCGTCCTGGGCCTTGCGGATGTCGAGTGTGATCGACGCGCGACCGTTGATGCGGGAGATCGAATCGAGCTCCTTCTCACCGTCGATCACGTCGGCGACCTGGCTCAGGTAGACGGGGCCGCCACCCTGCTGCGCGACGATAATGCGGCCGAATTGCGCGGGGTCCTTGATCTTGCCTTCGACCCGTACCACCGAATCGTTCTGCCCGCGGGTGATCCGGCCGGCCGGGACGTCCTGATTGGCATTCTGCACCGCGGTCATCACCTGATCGACGCCGATGCCGAGGGACGTCAGGGCGGAGGGCTTGATCTGAATGAGAATCTGCCGCGTGACTCGCCCGTTGACGTCGACCTGTGCGACACCGGGGATGTTCTCGAGCGCCTTGACAATCGTCTGATCGGTAAGCGAGGTCAGTTCGCGCAACTCGACTGTCGGCGAAAGGACCGCGAGCGACACGGCCGGCCGGTTGTCCTCGATGTCCACCCGGAGGACCTGCGGGTCCTTGACGTCGCGTGGGAATCCCGACCGTATCAGTGCAATCTTGTCGCGGGCGTCCTGAATCGCGCGGGTGACGTCCGTGCCGAGACGGAACTCGACGAAAACCTGGCTTTGTCCTTCGCGAGAGTTCGAATAGATCCGCTTGACGCCCGACACCGTGTTGACGGCGTATTCGATCGGCTTGCTCACGTCCGTTTCGACGACTTCAGGCGAGGCTCCCGGATAGACGGTGAGAACCTGGACATACGGCAGCGTGACGTCGGGCATCTGCTCGACGCGCAGCCGCGCGTACGAGAACAGGCCGAGCACCACGATTCCGACCATCACCATGGTCGCGAACACCGGGTTGTCGATCGAGACTCGGGTGACCAACATGACCGTTCTCCCTAGTCTTCGCCGTCAGCCCTCGGCCGGGGCTTTCGGCGACGTTGCGGCGCGAACCAGTGCCGGCGCGCCCGCCTTCAGGTTGTCGAAGGGTGCGGCCAGGACCGGGATGCCGGGTGAGAGTGAGTTCTTGATCTCGACCCGACCCGCTGCGTCATCGCGCCGGCCGACGGTGACGATGCGGCGCACGAGCTTGCCGCTCTCGATGGTCCATACGAAGGTCTGACCAGCCTCCGTACGAATCGCCACGGAAGGCAGCGTCGGCACCGGCGCCCCCGCGGCCAGCGTGACCCTGCCCGTCCCGAACATGCCGCCGCGCAGCGCCGCATCCGGGTTCGGCACATGGATGAACACCAGGATCGCCCGCGTTCCGGCTTCGGTCGTCGGGTTGATGCGCTCGATCGTGCCGGTAAAGCGGCGATCGCCGAAGCCATCGATCGCCAGCGCCACTTTCATGCCGACGGCCAGCGCGGGCGTGTCGTTGGCGGGAACCATCGCCTGCAGCTCCATCTCTGCCAGATCGACGATGGTGACGAGCGGTGCGTCGAAGTTTACCTTCTCGCCGGGCTGGACGTGCCGCTTCGCGACGGTTCCGGAAAGAGGCGCCGCCACGACCGCGTCGCGCAGCGCGTTCTTCGCCAGCTGGGCCTGCGCCTCGATCGACTTGAGCGTGCCCTGCGTGACCGACAGGTTGCTCTCCGCGCTGTCGTACGCGGTCTGCGAGATGAAGTTCTGTTTGAGCAGCAGCTGATTCTGTGCCCGCGTCTTTTCGGCCAGCACAAGTTGGGCGCGGCTGGCTTCCAGCGCGCCGACGCGGTCGGTGAGCTTCGCCTCGAGATCCGCGGTATCGAAGCGCACGATCACCTGCCCGGCCTTCACGGCCTGACCTTCGCGAACCGTGACCTGGCGAATCTCGCCCGAGACCTTCGATTTGACGGTGGTCTGATCGACCGGCTGCAACGTGCCGGAAAGCGGGAGCCAGCGCGTGAGCGCCGCAGGCTCAACGAAAGCCAAGTCCGCCGCCGCGAACTCGAGCGTAACGATCGCGGCTTTGTCCGCGGCTTCGACCGCCGCGCGCTTGCTGGCGCGCAGGCCGACGCCGCCCGCGAGCCCGCCGACGACCAGTATTGCGATCAGGACGCCGATGTTGCGGCGGCGTGTGAACCAGCCTGCCATGCACTTCTCCGAAAAGGCCAGACGCCGTAGGGCCAGACCACCGACGGCGACCGTACGGTTCACGCAATGCGTCTTAGCGCGCCCCTCAAGTTAGATGCGCCCGGCAAAACAACCGGATTCAGCAAAGGGGCGAGTCTAGGCTTGCCGCCAGCGCCCAGACAAGTGCGAGCCGACGAAATGCCGTCCGCGGGGCCGCATATGCCGCCATCGCCGACGAATCGTCCCCCACAGCTCGCCAGAAGAGGAGCGCAATTGACATCATGTCGTGGGGGAGCAATAATCTTCTGTTGCGCCCCCTTGTTTTCTGTCATTACCCCATTCCGGAGGAAATTCATGATACTCAACCGTTCGCTCGGTCTGACCATCGTCGCCGCAGCGTTGCTGACCGCTTACGGCTGCGGTAAAGAGGAGCCGAAGAAGGTAGAAGCCCCCGCAACCGCGGCCGCACCGGCAATGCCCGAGGCTGTGGTCAAGATCGGCCACGTCGGGCCGACCACCGGACCGCAGGCGCACCTCGGCAAGGACAACGAGAACGGTGCCCGCATGGCGATCGATGACGCCAACGCCAAAAACATCGTCATCGACGGCAAGAAGATCAAGTTCGAGCTGGTCGCGGAAGACGATCAGGCAGATCCCAAGCAAGGCACGACCGTGGCACAGAAACTGGTAGACGCCAAGGTCGCCGGCGTGGTCGGCCATCTGAATTCGGGAACGACGATTCCCGCCTCGAAGCTCTACAGCGACGCCGGCATCCCGCAAATCTCGCCGTCGGCGACCAATCCGAAGTACACGCTGCAAGGATTCAAGACCGCGTTCCGGGTCATGGCCAACGACGTGCAGCAGGGCAGCGTGATCGGCAAGGAAGCCGTGACCACGCTCGGTGCCAAAAAAATCGCCATCATCGACGACAAGACCGCGTACGGCGCCGGCCTTGCCGAAGAAACGGAGAAAGCCGCGAAGGAGGCAGGCGCGACGATCGTGGCGCACGAGTTCACCAACGACAAGGCGACCGACTTCAAGGCGATCCTGACCAAGATCAAGGCCAAGAACCCCGACATCATCATGTACGGCGGGATGGACGCGCAGGGCGGCCCGATGGTCAAGCAGATGAAGGAGCTCGGCATCAAGGCCAAGTACATCGCCGGCGACGGCGTATGTTCGGCGGAATGGCCCAAGCTCGCCGGCGGCGCCGCCGAAGGCCAGTACTGCACCCAGGCCGGAGTGCCGCCGGAGAACATGGCCAACGCCAAGGACTTTGTGACCCGGTTTACCGGCAAGTACGGTCCGATCCAGGTCTACGCGCCGTATTCGTACGACGCCGCCATGACCCTGATTGCCGCCATGCAGAAGGCGAACTCGACCGATCCGGCCAAGTACCTGCCCGAGCTCGCCAAGATCTCCTACGATGGCGTCACGGCCAAGATCGAGTTCGACGAGCACGGCGACACCAAGAATGGCGCGATCACGCTGTATCAGGTGAAGGACGGCAAGCTGATGCCGATGGCGATGAACGTCGGCGGCAAGACCGAGAAGGTCGGCGCCGCGGCACCCGCGGCGGACATGAAGCCCGCGGGCGACACCATGAAATCGGAGATGAAGCCCGCCGGCGACACGATGAAAGCCGCGATCGAGAATCCGAAACCGGCGACGCCGGCCAACGCCGACGCCATGAAGAAGGACAACAAGGGCCAGTAGGCCTGGCTATCGTTCACTGAAGTTCCCTGAAACGGCGCCCTAAAGGGGCGCCGTTTTTTTGAACTGCGGTCGTAAATCGAGCACGGGGATTGCCGTGCGCTTGAGTGCAGTGGAGAATTCGCCGAGGCGCCGTCGCGCCACCCGGAGGCGCCATGGACACTTTTCTGCAGCAGATCATCAACGGCCTGACGCTGGGGAGCGTCTACGCTCTGGTCGCGCTGGGCTACACCATGGTCTACGGCATCATCGGGTTGATCAATTTTGCCCACGGCGAAGTGGTGATGATCGGCGCGATGGTCTCGCTTTCGGTGATCACGGCGCTCCTCGGCGCGCACCTGCCGCTGCCACCGGTCCTCGTCATCCTCGCCGGCCTCGTCGTTGCCGTGATGGTATGCATGACCCTTGCCTACGGTATGGAGAAAATCGCTTACCGTCCGCTGCGCAAGGCACCGCGGCTCGCGCCGCTGATCACCGCCATCGGGATGTCCATCATTCTGCAGAACCTGGCACTGATGATCTGGGGGCGCAACTATCTGACCTTCCCGACGCTCATCGAGCCTACGCCTCACAACATCCTCGGCGCGTCGATGACCGATTTGCAGATGCTGATCGTGCTGCTCGCGGCGCTGCTCATGGCCGGACTCGTCTTTATCGTCCAGCGCACGCGCTTGGGGATGGCCATGCGCGCCACCGCGCAAAATCCACAGGTCGCGGGACTCATGGGCATCGACATCAACGTCGTCATTTCCGCGGCGTTCGTGATCGGCGCCGCGCTCGCCGCGGTCGCCGGCCTGATGGTGATGACCTATTACGGCATCGCTCACTATTACATGGGCTTCCTGCTCGGGCTCAAGGCTTTCACCGCGGCGGTGCTCGGCGGCATCGGTAATCTCGCCGGGGCGATGCTCGGAGGCATCCTGCTCGGGATCATCGAGGCGCTCGGGGCGGGCTATATCGGCGACGTGTCGAACATCTGCGGTCTTCCGTTTCTGAGCGACACCCTGCAGGAGAAATGCGCCGCGAGCGATGGCCAATTGAGCCTGTTCGGCAGCAACTACCAGGACGTGTTCGCGTTTTTCGTGCTGATC
>DATMNH010000111.1:0-11820 GCA_035568975.1 Casimicrobiaceae bacterium | reverse complement strand
GAGGCGCCGTCGTGGGCGGCGGGGGGAAAGGTGGTCAAGGTCGACCGCGTCGAATGGATCTACATTCCGGACTCGGCCACCGCCGCGGCGGCGATCAACGCCGGTGAAGTCGACTGGTGGGAGCAGATGCCGCCCGATCTTATTCCGGTGCTGGCTAAGAACAAGAGCATCAAGGTGGAGAACATCGACCCGCTGGGCTCGATGGGCCTGCTCCGCTTCAATTTCATGTATCCGCCGTTCAACAACCAGAAGATGCGCCAGGCGATCCTCTATGCCATCGATCAGAACGACTACGTGCTCGGCATCGCCGGCGACTTAAAGAATGGGCATCCCTGCTACTCTTATTTCACCTGCGGCACCCCGCTCGCGAGCGAAGTGGGCGCCGAGCCGCTGAAGGGCAAGCGCGACTTCGAAAAAGCGAAGCAGCTCATCAAGGAGGCCGGCTACAAGGGCGAGAAGATCGTCATCATTTCGGCCACCGATCAACCGATCGTTCACTCGCAATCGCTGCTGACCGCGGAGATGCTGCGCAAGCTCGGTCTCAACGTGGACTTGCAGGCAGGCGACTGGGGAACGCTGATCACGCGACGCACATCGAAGGAGCCGGTGGACAAAGGCGGCTGGTCGATCTTCCACACCTGGCTCGTCGGCCCCGATGTAACCTCTCCCGCGGTGAATTTCGCCGTTCGCGGTTCGGGTCAGAAAGCGTGGTTCGGCTGGCCGGAGGACGCGAAGATCGAGGAGTTGCGCGACGCGTGGTTTGCGGCGACCGACCCTGCCGGATCGAAAAAAGCCGCGGACGCAGTCCAGGCGCGAGCGTTCGAATTCGTTCCTTATGTCCCGACCGCGCAGTTCATTCTTCCCACCGCCTATCGCACCAACCTGAACGGCGTCATCATCGCGCCGATCACGCTTTTGTGGAACGTCGAAAAGCGATAGCGACATCTTCCCGTTGGACATAGGCAGCGGATGACCGCATACATCGTCCGCCGCCTGTTCTCGACCATCGTGGTCATGGCGGTGGTCGCGTTTGTCGTGTTTTCGCTTTTGTATCTGACGCCGGGTGATCCTGCGGCGGTCATCGCCGGAGACATCGCGACCGACGAGGACATCCGCCTCATTCACGCACGCCTGGGCCTGGACGAGCCCTTCCTGGTTCAGTTCGGCCGATGGGTATGGGCGCTTTTGCACGGTGATCTGGGCACCTCGATCTTCACCAATCTTCCGGTGACCCAATTGATCGGGCAGCGCATCGAGCCGACGGTGGCGCTGACCCTTTGCACGCTTACGGTGGCGATTCTGGTCGCGGTTCCGCTGGGTGTGGTCGCTGCCGCAAAGGCGGGCACCTGGCTCGATCGCGCGGTGATGGCGTTCTCGGTGCTCGGCTTTTCGGTACCGGTGTTCGTTTTTGCCTATATTCTGATTCTCACCTTTTCCGTGCAGTTCGACTGGCTGCCGGTGCAGGGTTACCGCAATTTCCGCGACGGCGTGTGGGAGTGGCTGCGTCACCTGATTCTGCCGAGCATTGCGCTGGGGACCGTCTACGTCGCCCTGATTGCCCGCATGACGCGCGCCAGCATGCTCGACGTGCTCTCGCAGGATTACATCCGCACGGCTGCGGCGAAAGGACTGGCACCCGACCAGGTGCTGATCGGCCATGCCCTCAAGAACGCGGCGATCCCCATCATGACCATCATCGGCATGGGTATCGCGCTGCTGATCAGTGGCGCGATCGTGACCGAAACCGTATTTGCCCTGCCCGGAATCGGGCGGCTGACGGTCGACGCGATCCTGCGCCGCGACTATCCCATCATTCAGGGCGTGATTCTCATTTTTTCCGCGGTCTATGTTTTGGTCAATCTCCTGGTCGACCTGTCGTACGTTTTTTTCGATCCGCGCATACGCTATTGATATGAGCGCAACCACTTTTGTCGCGCCATCGATCGCTTCGCCCAAGTCGGTGTCGCCGACCTGGAGACGATTCCGCGACGCGTTCAGGCGCCACCCGACGGCGCTCATCGGCGGCGTCATCCTGATCTGCATGGTGGCCATCGCGATCCTTGCGCCGTGGTTGGGGACTATCGACCCTCAGGCGGTCGCGCCGATCAAGCGCCTGAAGCCACCGTCGGCTGACTTCTGGTTCGGCACCGACATGCTCGGTCGCGACGTTTATAGCCGCGTGGTGTATGGGGCGCGGGTGTCGCTGATCGTCGGTCTGGCGGTCGCGATGCTCTCGACCGTTCTTGGAATAGCGGTCGGACTGGTGACCGGCTACGTCCGCTTCCTGGACGCGGTCGTCATGCGGGTGATGGACGGACTGATGTCGATCCCCTCGGTGCTGCTCGCCATCGCGCTGATGGCGCTTACCAAGGCAAGCGTGGGCAACGTCATCGCGGCCATTACGCTCGCCGAAGTGCCGCGCGTCGTGCGGCTCGTGCGCAGCCTCGTGTTGACGCTGCGCGAGCAGCCCTACGTCGAAGCTGCCATCGCGGCGGGCACGACCCTGCCCCGCATTCTGACGCGCCACATCCTGCCCAACATCGTTGCACCCTTGCTCGTGCAGGGAACCTATGTCTGTGGATCGGCGATGATCACCGAGGCGATACTCTCGTTTATCGGCGCCGGTACGCCGCCGAATATTCCCAGTTGGGGCAATATCATGGCCGAAGGCCGAAGCCTGATTCAGATCGCGGGCTACCTCATCCTGTTTCCCGGCGTCTGCTTGTCGCTGACAGTGCTCGCGGTAAACTTGCTCGGCGACGGCATGCGCGATGCGCTCGACCCGCGGCTCGCTCGGCGGATGTGAGGCGATGAAAACGGCGTACATACCGACTTCCGCGCTTCTCGATGTGAGGGGGTTGAAGACCTATTTTTTCACCCGCGATGGCGTGGTGCGCGCCGTCGACGGCGTTTCCTTTTCGGTCGCCCGCGGGGAGACGCTTGCCATCGTTGGCGAGTCCGGTTGCGGCAAAAGCGTCACCTCGCTTTCGATTCTGCGGCTGATCGCTTCGCCACCCGGACGAACCGTCGAGGGAAGCGTTGTATTCGAAGGACGCGATCTGCTCGAGTTGCCTGAAGCGGAGATGCGGAAGGTTCGCGGCGATGCCATTTCCATGATTTTCCAGGAACCGATGACTTCGCTCAATCCGGTGCTGACCATTGGTCGACAGATCGCCGAGGTGCTGATACTCCACCGCGGCCTTTCGCGCGAAGACGCCATGCAAAGTGCGATCGAGATGCTGAGATTGGTCAAAATCCCGGAACCCGAACGCCGCGTTGGAGAGTATCCGCATCAGCTTTCGGGAGGCATGCGGCAACGGGTCATGATCGCGATGGCGCTTGCCTGCGAGCCGCGGCTTTTGATTGCCGACGAGCCGACGACGGCTCTCGACGTCACGATCCAGGCGCAGATCCTTGACCTTATGCGGGAGCTTAAAGTTCGGACGGGTGCTGCCATTATGCTCATCACCCACGATCTGGGAGTGGTGGCGGAAATGGCGCAGCGCGTGGTGGTGATGTATGCCGGACGCAAGGTCGAGGAAGGGTCCGTCGAAGCGTTGTTCGCGAAGCCTCGCCATCCCTACACTCGCGGACTGCTCGACTCGATTCCGAAGCTCGGCGCTTCGATGGTGAGCCGTGACGCGGGAGCACGTTTGAGTGAAATTGCCGGCACTGTGCCATCGCTGTCGGAAGCGATCGTCGGCTGTGCTTTCGCACCGCGGTGCGGTTACGCGACCGTGCGCTGCCTGAACGAATATCCGCCGTTCGAGGAAAAGGCGCCCGGCCACGGCGCCGCGTGCTGGGAGTCGGAACGCTTACTCGTGGACGCGACCGTATGATGGCTAGCAAGAAGCCGAAGGCAATTGTGGCGACGAAGGCGGGGCCGCTGCTCCAGGTAGGGCATTTGACCAAACATTACGCCGTCCGCGGCGGGGTCTTTGGTCGCGCACGCGGCGAGGTGCACGCCGTCGATGACGTCAGCTTCGCGATCGCCGAAGGAGAGACGCTTGGCCTCGTTGGCGAAAGCGGCTGCGGCAAGACTACGCTCGGTAAGACCGTGCTGAGGCTGGTCGAGCCGACCTCGGGGATGATCCACTGGCGAGGACAGCGGATTGATCGACTCAAGGGCGCCGCGATGCGTCCCTACCGGCGCGAGCTGCAGGCGGTGTTTCAGGATCCTTATGCGTCACTCAACCCACGCATGCGGGCGGCGGATATCGTGGCAGAGCCCATCCGCAATTTCGAGCAGGCAACGGGAGCGCAAATCGAAAAACGGGTGCTTTCGCTTTTTGAGAAAGTGGGCTTGCGAGCCGACCAGATGGCCAAGTATCCCTACGAATTTTCCGGCGGACAGCGGCAGCGGCTTGGCATCGCCCGCGCCCTTGCGCCGCAACCCCGATTGATCGTCTGTGACGAGCCGGTGTCAGCGCTCGACGTTTCGGTCCAGGCGCAGGTCATCAATCTGCTGGTCGATCTTCAGCAGGAATTCAGCCTGTCGTATCTCTTCGTCGCGCACGATCTGGCGGTGGTCGAGCACATCAGTCACCGTGTCGCGGTGATGTACCTTGGCAGAATCGTGGAGATTGCGCCGACGCGCGCTTTGTTTGCAAATCCACTTCACCCTTATACCGAGGCGCTTTTGTCGGCGGTGCCGGTTCCCGATCCCACTGCGCATCGAAAACGCGTCATCCTCGCCGGCGACGTGCCGAGCCCTGTAGAGTTACCTACCGGATGCCGCTTTCACACCCGTTGTCCTTATGCGTTCGATCGCTGCAAGCTCGAAGAACCAGTGCTCAAGAAGGCGGTACCGGCGCACTTGGTCGCGTGTCACCTGCGCGACGTTCCCACTCCAGCAGCAAACATTGCGCGTCATTGAAGAGTGCGCACAAAAGGAGCGAATACGGTGGGTAGCCTTAACCGTCTAAGCGCGACCGTTGCGGCGCGCAAGCTGGCGACACGGGAGATCACGGCGGTGTCGCTCCTCGCAGACTGCCTCGAGCGCATCTCCGAACGCGAACCCGCAGTGCGCGCATGGACTTTTCTCGACACCGACGCGGCGATGCAACGCGCTCGCGCGCTCGATGCACAAGCGTCGAGGGGGTTGCTGCACGGACTCCCGATTGGGGTCAAGGACTTGTTCGACACCTTCGACATGCCGACCTGCTATGGCTCGCCGATCTATGCCGGCCATCGGCCCGCGTGGGACGCCGCGACCGTCGCGGTGGCGAGAGCGGCGGGCGCAATCATTGTCGGCAAGACGGTCACCACCGAGTTCGCGACCTTTCATCCAGGCCCAACGCGCAATCCTCACAATCTCGCGCACACGCCGGGCGGATCCTCGTCCGGTTCTGCGGCTGCGGTGGCGGATTGGATGGTCGCGCTCGCCTTCGGCTCGCAGACTGCCGGTTCGATTGTCCGTCCGGCAGCCTATTGCGGCGTGGTGGGGTACAAGCCGACCTTCGGCATGGTAACTCGTGTGGGCGTCAAGATGATTTCCGATACGCTGGATACCATCGGCGGGTTCGCCCGCAGCGTGCCCGACGTCGCGCTGTTCGTTGCCGCGCTCACCAATCGGCACGAGCTTCTGATCGATCCATCGACGGCCGACGTTCCGCGGATCGGCTTGTGCAGGACCTACGAATGGAATCGCGCGCAGCCCGAGACGGTCGCGGTGCTCGAAGACGCAGGCCGAAGGCTGCGGTCCGCCGGTGCGAGTATCGGCGACGTGACGCTTCCGCCACCCTTTGCGGGCCTGGCTGCGGCGCAGACGGAGATCATGGTGTCCGAAGTCGCGAAATCCTTGTCGCATGAAAATCTCGCGCATCGCAAGGACCTGAGCGCGGACATGACCAAGATGATCGACGCGGGCCTCGCGGTGTCGCCGCAGCAATATGACGCCGCGCGGTCCCTGACCCGGACCTGCCGTGCGATGCTTCCAGAAATCTTCAACGGGTTTGACGTGCTGGTAGCGCCCAGCGCCGCGGGCTACGCGCCGTCGGCGATCGCTGCCACCGGCGATCCGCTGTTCAACCGGATATGGACGTTGTTGCACGTGCCCGTCGTGCATGTGCCGGTCGCTCACGGAGCACAGGGATTGCCTCTCGGGGTCAGCGTCGTGGGCAGCGTCGGCGCCGATCGTGCGACACTGCGGGCTGCGGAATGGATACATGCACGGCTCGGCGGAAGCGAGAGAAGCGCGTGAGTAAGGAGGATCGACGATGACGACGCCATCCGATATGTTTCTTTCTCCGGAACGTGCCACGGTCTCGTTGCGAGTCGATGGCGTGCGCCTGTGGCGATCGCTCATGGACCTGGCGCGAATCGGCGCCACGCCCAAAGGAGGCGTGCGACGTCTCGCGCTCACCGACCTCGATGGGCAGGGGCGCGATCTCGTGGTCGACTGGCTGCGCGAGACGGGTGCAAGGATAGAGATCGACGGCGCGGGTAACATCTTCGCGACTCGCCGCGGGCGTGATGACGCGGCAGCGGTAGTCCTGACCGGAAGCCATATCGATACGCAACCGTCGGGTGGTAAATTCGACGGAAATTACGGCGTGCTCGCAGGATTGGAGGTGCTGCGAACCCTCAACGACGCTGGTATCGTCACGGAGCGTCCGGTCGGCGTCGCGATATGGACCAACGAGGAGGGCAGCCGCTTCGTGCCGGTGATGGGCGGATCCGGCGCGTTTGCCGGCGTGTATACGCTCGAGCATTTGCTGCAGCAGCGCGACATCGATGGCGTTGCGTTTGGCGACGCGCTCCGCCGCATCGGGTATGCCGGTAGGACACCCGTCGGTAAACGCGCGCTCGATGCATATTTCGAGGCGCACATCGAGCAGGGGCCCATCCTCGAGCGCGAAGACAAGATTGTCGGCGTGGTGACAGGAGCACTGGGGCTCTCCTGGTACGACTGTATCTGGACCGGGCAGGACGCGCACGCCGGGCCGACACCCATGGAAGCGCGCCGGGATGCGTTGCGCGGTGCGTCACAGATGGTCGAGGCGGTCCATGCGCTGGCGATGCGCCATGCGCCCGACGGCCGAGCCACGGTAGGGTTCATGCAGGTCAGCCCCAACTCGCGCAACGTCGTCCCCGGGCTTGTCAAGATGAGCGTCGACATGCGACATCCCGACGACGGGCATCTCGCAAAGATGGACCGCGAGCTTCGCGACGCAACGGCCGCTATCGCCCGAGACCTTCGGCTTGAATGCGATCTGCAACAAGTCGACCACTTCCCGGCGTCGCGGTTCGACTCGAGCTGCGTCGACGCGGTGCGCGCCGCGACGCGAACGCTGGGGCTTCCGCATCGTGAAATGGTGAGCGGCGCGGGCCATGATGCGATATATATTGCACGTGTCGCCCCGACTTCGATGATCTTCGTGCCGTGCAAGGACGGCATCAGCCACAACGAGATCGAGGACGCCCGGCCGGAGCATCTCGAGGCGGGGGCGAACGTGCTTCTGCACGCCATCCTCACGCGTGCGCTGGGATCGCGTGTTGCATCCGATTCTTCCGGAACCGATGGTGGGTGATGCCTTGACGCAACTTGCACCCGATTCCGAACTTGTCGACAAGCTGGTCGTCGCCAATCGCATTCTGTACCAGCAAGGCGTCGTCGACGGCTTCGGCCATGTCAGTGCGCGGCACGACAAGACGCTCGGCCGCTTCCTGCTCGCTCGCAACATGGCGCCGGGTCTCGTGCGGCGCGAAGACATCGTTACCTTCGACCTCGACGGTGTGGCACTCGATGCCGAGGGACGCCGCGTGTATCTGGAGCGGTTCATTCACGGCGAGATCTATCGCGCGCGCCCCGATGTTCGGGCGATCGTCCACAGCCATTCGCCGAGCGTCATTCCCTTCGGCGTCACCGGACAGCCGCTGCGGCCGATCTTCCATATGAGCGGGTTTCTGGCGGAAGGCGCGGCGCTGTTCGAGATACGCAAGGTCGCCGGAGATACCGACATGCTGATCAGCGACCGGCGATTGGGCGCGGCACTGGCGGCCACGCTCGGCGCGCGCTCGACGGTGCTGATGCGCGGCCACGGTTCGACGGTCGTCGGCTCGTCGATCGAGCAGGCCGTATACCGCGCGATCTATGCCGAGGTGAACGCCAAGCTGCAGATGCAGGCGGTGACGCTGGGCGAGGTGACCTACCTCAACGAGCGAGAGGCGGCCAAGGCCGCGGCGATCAACGATACACAGTTGGCGCGGGTGTGGGAGCTATGGCTGCGCGAAATCGGGACCATCGAATAAGCGTACTGAGGACTGCCGAAATGGGCGACAGATTCACAAGACCGTCGTCCCGCGAAAGCGGGGACCCATTTTGCGACCGTGAAGAGCCAATGGATACCCGCCCAACTCACGTCATCCCCGTGAAGGCGGGGATCCATTTTGCGACCGTCAAAAGCCAATGGATTCCCGCTTTCGCGGGAATGACGATCTTTGGAAGTCTAGCGTCACACGTTCGTAATGCTCAATAAATCCTACTTTGCGCGCGCGTAGTACTTGAACAGCTCCTCCTGCTGCGGCTTGGTCAGCGGCGCCGGCAGAAACTTCAGACTGACGGAATCCGCCATCGCCTCGTCGAGTCCGGAGAGCCGCTCGAGCCGAAGGTTCTCCTTGGGAAAGAACTGGTCGCGCACCTGCTTCGCAAGGCTTTCCGAAATGCCGACCCATTCGGCGTAGGCCTTCAGCGCGGCGGGATCGGAATACATCCAGTCCAGCGTTTCGCGATAGGCCTGGAGGTAACGCTCGATGACCTCGCGCCGCTTCTCCGCGGTCGCTGTGTTGGTAATCGTCAGCCGGACGGTCTGGTTGCGAAAAGCCGGTACGTCGCTTTCGCGGGCGACGATCCGGATGCGACCCTGCTGCAGCGCTTCGACACCGAACGGCGGCGATGACCAGCCGATATCGACCTGACCCGACATCGTCTGCGTGAAAGTCGACGATGGGCTGCCGGTGGCCACGGGCTTCACCTGAACGCCGAATTCCCTGATGAATGCCAGCACGGTCCAGTTGCTCGACGAACCGTTGGTGGAATAGGCAATGGTTTTTCCCGATGCGTCCTTGAGCGTCTTGATCGGCGATGCCGCGGGGACATACCAGAACAGATCGTCGGCTCCCGTCATCGAGTTGGCGATCGCGCGCACCGGCGCGCCCTTGGCGAACGCGCCGAGAACGCCCGCAGTGCCGACACCGAGACCCAAGTCGACACCGCCGGAGATCACCGCCTGCAAGGTCTCGCCGGCACCCTGCGTGTAGAGGAGCTCCAGCGTCAAACCGTGCTTAGCAAAAAAGCCCGCTTTCTGACCGAGCTCCGGCGCCGCGTTTTCCCAGTTGCCGCGTTGCCCGATCGCGAGCTTGAGCGTATCTGCCGCGAGCGCGCTCGCGCTCGCCAACGTCAGCATAACCACGAGCAGCCAATGTCTCGTCGTCAGTTCCATCGTGTGCTCCTTGTTTATCGTGTGTAGCGCCGGATGACGACCACGTTGGCGATCACCGTAAGCAGCAGCGTCACGATCATCAGCATGAAGGACAGCGCGGCGCCGAATGGCCAGTTGTTCTGATTCAATACTTCGTTGGCGACCACCGGCGCCATCATCTGGAAGCGTGGACCGCCGAGCAGGACGGGCGTCGCGTAGGCGTTCATGGTGAGGATGAAGCACAGCACGGCGGCAGCAAGCACGCCGGGAATGGCCAGCGGCAGCGTGACCAGGCGCCAGGCAGCGAGTGGCGTTGCGCCGAGGCTCAGCGCCGCTTCCTCCGAAGATCGGTCGATGCCCTCCAGAACGCTTTGCAGCGTCAGCACCACAAACGGCAGGTTGACGGCGATGATGCCGACGAAGACCGCGCCGGGCGTATACATGATCGTCAACGGCGCCCACGTCGGAACGACGAGCTCGAGCAGATAGTTGAAAACGCCCTTCTGGCCGAACGCGACCATCCAGCCGGCGGCGCGCACCGCGTTACCCACGAACAGCGGCAGGATCACGGCCAGAATCAGGATCGCCTTGAAGCGCGAAGTCGTGCGGGCGAGGAAGAGCGCCGGTGGAAAGCCTGCCACAAGGCACGCAAGCGTGACGCCGATCGCCATCAGCAGCGTCGTCTTGAGCACCGCGAAATAGTACGGGTCGGTCACGCACTTGACGTAGTTGTCCAGCGTCAGTGCTTCGACCATGAACTGACCCGGGACAAAACGATTCAGGCTGTAGCGCAACAGCAGCAGGAGCGGCACCGCGAGAAATGCCAGCACCAGAATCGATGCCGGCAGCATCAGCGCAAGCGCCGTGCGGCGGCGGGTGATCATCTATTGATGTTTACAAATACGTTTGCCAAAGCCCGTCGCCTCCGCGAAAGCGGGGACCCGGCGGCGTTGAACTTCGCAACGCACCGGAACACGACACTGGATTCCCGCTTTCGCGGGAATGACGGAATGGGGCGATGTCAGGCAAGTCATTAAAGCCAGGCAGTTGACCGCGCTCAGGTTTTGAAGACCTTGTTCCACCATTCCTGAAGCTGCGGATCGTTCTGAGCCAGGTACTCCTGATCCTGGACCATGAAGCGGTCCTCAATCGTCTTGTCGAAGCCGATGCGCGCGGCCAGGTCGGCCGGCAGACCGGAATTGCTGGCCGTCGGGTTGTAACCCATGTTCTTGGCGAATTCCTGCTGCGGCTGTGGTTCGAGCATCGCGTTCAGATACGCGTAGGCGGCGTCCTTGTTCTTGGCGTTCTTGGGGATCGCCAGTTCCGAAACATAGAGGACGATGCCTTCCTTCGGATTGGCGATCTCGACCGGGATGCCGGCGTTTTGCCACATCACGCCGCGCGCTTTCCACATGATGCACATCCAGCACTCCTCGGTCTTGAGCGCCTGCGCCATCGCCTCGTTGGTCGGATAGATCTTGACGCCCATTTTCTTGAGCTCCAGCAGCTTCGCCTTGCCGGGCTCGTAGTTGTTCAAGCTTCCGCCGTTGATCATCGCCGCCGACTCGATGGTCGTCTGGTACTGAATGTCGATGACGCCGATGCGGCCCGCGGCGGCGAGCTCGGGGTTCCAGAGATCCGCGTAGGAAGTGGGCTTGGTCTTGATCTTCGCCGGGTTGTAGAGGATCACTCTGCCGGTATAGATGTGCGGAACCGAATACTTGGTCTTGAGCTTGGGCAGCACATATTTGCCGTTGGGGATCTTGCCGTCATCGATTTCCTCCAGCGTCCCGTTCTTCCACATTTCGTACGCGCCGGAGGCAGTCAAGGCGACGATATCCATCGAGCCGCGCGGTAGCCGCTTTTCGGCCATCAGCTTGGTCTTGCGCACGGTATCGTTGGCGGTGTCGTAGATGACTTCCACGCCCTTCGGCGCCAGCAGCGGCTCGGCGATGTATTTCTGCAGAAGGTTTTGATAGTCGCCGCCCCAGGTGCCGACGATGACCGGCCCGGTGGCCGCGTGTGCGCGCTGCAAGCCCAGACCGCCCAGAGCAGCGCTGGCGGCGAGCGCGGTATTGAACTGACGACGCGTCAATTTGTGGATCATGGCTTGAACTCCTCTGGTGGTATTCCCCGTTACATCGGCGCAATGCCGACGGCTGACGCCGGATCGACGCGGATAAATAGACTCTGTCCCGGCGTCCAGTGCTGCGGCGTCGCGGCACTCGCGGGCTTGGTCGCGATCACCGTCTCGCTCCTGGTCAAACGCAGGATCAATTCCGAGGTCGAGCCCAGATAGGTTACCACTTCGACGGTGGCTGGAAACACGTTCACGCCAGCCGCCGGCGCATCGAGCAGCTCGATCGCCTCGGGCCGTATCATCAGGCTGCGTGCGTCG
>DATMNH010000110.1:0-4582 GCA_035568975.1 Casimicrobiaceae bacterium | reverse complement strand
TCGCGCAGGTTGACTACGACACGGCCTAGCCGGAGGTATTCGCTGGCGTTGGATCGGATTGTTTTTCTGGATCCGATGGAACGATGATCACGTCGGTCGTCGGGACGGGAGCGATCTTCTGCACCGAATGCATCAGCTTCTTCGCGTCGAAATCCCTAAGCACAGCGTCGCGAATGATCGGCTGGAACCTGTATCCGGGCTTCAAGAGTTCACGCTCCTTCTGCAGAAACGCGAGCACGGTCGCCGCTGAATGCAACCAATTGCGAGCGCCGGATTCCGCGAACCCAGGGCCGCCAGTCGAGCCGCGCTCGCCAAGGGGATGATCTTTCGAATCCTTTCCCATCCAGAATCCAAGCATCATGCCTTTCTCTGGATGCTCAGGGGTGCCTGGAACGAACAAAAGGAGCCACACGTCCGAGGTCTTTCCATCCGCATTGGTTGCAGTACCGGTCTTCCCGGCAAGCTCGCCCGCGTCCGCAAAAGGAAACGCGAGCATTCGAGTTTTCTTTTCTTCAGGTTTCAATGCCCAGATCGCGCCGCTCAAGGGGTCCATTCCGGGAATGATCCCGCTCCTGAGCACAGATGCCGTGCCCGTAGGCATATCAAGTGGCGCCTTCAAGAGTTCAATCATCGCCGCCGACACCGCGGGATGAACGAGTCGCTCTTGCAGAGGACGGTTTTCGCCCTTTGTGTCGCAACCCTTCGGAAGATCTTCATCATCCTTGTACAGAAGCGACTTGCCATCGTGGCAGATATCATTTGCGAATCGCGGCGTCACTCGAAATCCACCGTTCACGAAAGCGGCTGCTGACGCCATCGACAGCGGATTGACCTCGGATGCGCCGATAGCGGTCGTTGGATAGGGTTGAAGGATGTGCTTCGCATCCCTGGGCAGTCCCAAGCGATACGTGAGGTCGATCACCTTCTTGATTCCGGCACGGGCTCCAGCACGCATAGCTGCCGTGTTGCGGGACTCACCCAAAGCGATCCGGCAGCTGATGTCTCCGCGGTACTCGGGCTCCGACCGGGAGTGAAAGTTCTCGATCTTCTTGGCGCCCCGCCCGCGACCAAGAGAGACATAGATCGGCGCGTCGAGCACGGTACAGCGCTGGAGGACCTCGGCCGAGATCTCTTCCACCGTCTGCGGCGGTGGCTTGGCGGCGAGCACCTCGCGCGTGAGCCGCTCGATCAAGCCTCCGTAGGTGAAGATCTTGAACGTCGACCCCGGCTGCCGCCAGCCGGTTGCGATCACGTCGTACTTCTGCTGCTTGAAGTTCACATTTCCCACCTCGGCCAGCACGTCGCCCGTGAATTCGACCGCGAACGCCCCAGCGCGCAATTGGTTATTGTCGACATCGTTTGGGTGACGAGCGAGATAGGTATGGAGCGTGAGGTCGACTGCCTTGGCGAGGACATCCTGGAGTCCGTCATCACGCGTGATCGAGATCGTGAGCCCACCTTTGTTGATCGGGAAACGATCCTTGTAGAGAATCCGCACCCGCTCGAGGAAGTAGTCGTGCGCGCCACAGCCGATGCCCAGTGAAACAATTTCCTTGCGAAGCGACCGTTCGACAAGATTCGCCGCGCGTGCGTACTCCACATCGGTGATCACGCCCTGATCCAACATCAACCCAAGTACCCGAGTGGTACCGTGCGCAGCTTCTGCCCAATTCGCATCGCGAATTTCATCGCGCCCTTTAAGCAGCGGATCCATGGTAAATGAACGATCAGGAAGTGCCGGCTTATTGATGAGAGCCACCATGAAAGCTGTCTGGTGGAGCGCGAGCTCCTTCGCTGGTTTGCCGAAGTACCCACGGCTGGCCGCTTCGATACCGTATTGTCCACGACCGAAATACGGCATATTGACGTATTTGAGCAGCAGCTGTTGCCTCGAAAACTCACGCTCGATCCGAAGCGCCATAATGATGTCGCCGATTTTTTCCGTCTCAGTCGATTGGCGACCGATGCCAGCGCGAAGATGCTTGGCAATCTGCATCGTCAGCGTCGATGCACCGGAGCGGCTCTCCTGAAGGATCCGCTTCGCGAGCGCGCGCAAGATCGCACCCTTATCGATTCCCTCATGCGTGAAGAAGTTCTTGTCTTCGGATGCGAGAATCGCCTTGGTGAACAACGGCGGGATGTCGGCGGGGTCGTTAATAAGGATGCGATGTTCGGGCGACGAAATGCATGCGACCGTTTTTTGATCTTCAGAAACAATCAATGATTGCTCGGCAAAGTAGGCCGGGTCGTGCAACCGTGATATGGCGTTTTTGTCGGTTCCCAGATACGCGTCGATCTGTTCGGAGTATCGAGAATCAATCGTCTCGACGATGAGTTCGAATCCGACATAGGCCAAGACAATCAATGCAACGAGCACCCCCAGAGCGATAAAGAAACGCTTGATGACCCGGCCAAAAAAGCGCAAGAGCGTCCAAGGCAGCGTCAAAACGAAGAGCTTGAGGTTGGCGCGGTCGACCTTCTCCATCGTCCCTGTTTCCCCAGTAGAAGCGGACTAAGACACCGCCCTTTGAAACCTTAGATCAGAAGCATACGACGCCGGCTCGGCTTTCAGTGCCTTCCGATCATCTTGGGCGCCCTTCTTAGCTCGCTTTCGCCTCTGCCTCGTCCTTTCGGAAGGTGGCTTCTTTAGCGTCCGACACCTCGACCCACTTCGGGTCAGGCGAGGCCTGGGCGCCGTAGTTGTCGTGCCAGTTCCACCACTTGTAGGGCGGGGTCTGGGGGTAACCCTTCGGCGAGTCCTCCCAGGTCTCCTGACGGCCGAGCGGCGTGATGTCGAGGTAGCTCCAGGTGGTCCCCATCGCCTCGTCGCCTCGCTCGTTGATGAAGTAGGTGCGGAATACCCGCTCGCCGTCGCGGAAGAACACGTTGTGGCCGTGCCATTGATCGACGCCGAAGTCTGCGTCGAAGCTGTCGGTGATTGTGTACCAGGGCATCTCCCATCCCATCCGCGCCTTCAGGCGCGCGATGTCCGCCTGCGGCGCCCGTGAGGCGTAGGCGAGGGTGGTGTCGCGAGCGTTCAGATGGGCCAGGTGGGCGACCTGATCGGCGCCCAGGGAGCAGCCGCGGCAGGCGTGTTCCGGCCAGCCGAACACCCCGGGCTCGAAGAAGGCGCGGTAGACGATCAATTGGCGCCGGTGCTCGAACAGGTCGAGCAGGCTGACCTTGCCCTGTGGCCCCTCGAATTCGTACGCCTTCTCGACGGCCATCCACGGCATCCGCCGGCGTTCTGCCGCCAGGGCGTCGCGGGCCCGCGTCGCGGCCTTTTCCCTCACGAGCATCTGCTCGCGCGCAGCCGCCCAGGCCTCCGGCGACACGATCGGAGGTGTGTTCATTCCGGGATGTCCTTTACGCTGCTGCGTGTCTCTCGCTTTGTTCCTGTTCATGTGTATCTCCTGTTCCTGTTCGTTGTTGCACTGTCAGCGACTCTGTGACTCTCCGGCCGCAGCCGGCGGTCGGACGCCGTGGCTGCACCGTCGTTCCGCGAACGGCAGCGACATACCGTCCTCATGCGTAAGACCGGCCACGCGCGCGCCGGATTCGCCAGCTGGAGATCAGCTTCAACCATGGCAGCGAATGAAAGATGCTCATCAACACATACATCGCGACCATTCCAGTCAATGGCGACGAGTCATGCGCCGTCGAGCAAAGCAGATCCTTCGGGGTGCCGACGACAGCGGTCAACAACGCCATGATTGCGAACGTTGGCGCACCAGCGAGGCGCAGACAGTTGGATGCGCCGAGGAATGCCGAGTCGCGACTGTGCTCGATCATCTTCTGCGCCCCCACGGGGCGATGAGTGGTCTGAACGTCAGCCACGGGCGTACATGTCGTGGTGGCGCCACCACATGCCTGTGTCGTTGCGCCCCTTGGGCGCGCGATCGAGCCACTGGTACATGCCCCAAAGCCCGTCGAGTCCGCGCGCATAGGCGGAGTAGGTGTGGTAGACGACGCCGTCCTCGAGCACGAACGCGCTCATGCCGGGCAGCTGGCGCAGGAAAGTAGCTGCGTCCGTTCCGGCCGTCGCAGCGATTTCGGCAACGAATCCTCCGCCTCCGCCCGACTGCATCGGTTCCCCGGGCCGGTAGTTGTATTCGTAGTCACCCTCGCGCTGCTGTTCCTCCGTCACCGAGACGTTGAAGTCGAAGTTAAAGTCGCCGGCTTGCGAGGATGCCCAGGGAAACGTCCACCCCATCCGCCGCTTGAACGCCTGCAGCTTGGCGAGCGGAGCGCGCGATACCGCCCAGAACTTCACGTCGTGATTCTCGAGGTGGACGACGATGCCGTTGAATCCGTCCGCGATCGCCGAACAACTCGGGCAGGCCGCCGAGTACTCGGGGCCGAACATCATGTGATAGACGAGGAGCTGCGAGCGCTCACGGAACAGATCCGCCAGCGAGGCGCGCCCCTCGTCGGTCTCCAATCGATAGTCCTTTTCGATGCGAACCCACGGCAACTCCTGCCGCCGCCGCGCCAGCTCGTCGCCGCGCCGCGTGTGCTCCTTCTCCGCCTTGAGCAGATCGACCCGCGCTGCAAGCCATTCCTTGCGGGTCCCGGTGCTGTG
>DATMNH010000109.1:0-6249 GCA_035568975.1 Casimicrobiaceae bacterium | reverse complement strand
CGCCAGCACCATGCGATTGGCGTTGCGATCGGCGGAGATCATCAGCCACCACAAGGCGTCGCTCTTTTCGGTGGAGAAGCCCATGATCGTGCCTTGGAAGTTGAGCCGCGAGCGCAGAATCTGCTGGGCCTCTTTTAGACGCGCGTCGCGGCGCGGCAATTGCGGCTGGCGCTTGAGTATCACCAGCCAGTCGATCACCGCCGAGGTCGGCCACAGATTCGGCTCGATCGATATGCTGTCGAGCCACTTGGCGTTGAGAGGCTGTGAGCGGCGCGAGAGCGCCTCCAGCGCGGCGATCTTGCGGATCGCCAGGTCCGCCGTCGGCAAGGCCGAGTAGCGCACCACACGGCCCTCGACAAAGCCGACCAGCGCCTGCTCCATTCGCGCGCGTGCGTCCTCCGGAATCGGCCAGCCGGTTTCGTCGCCGATCGAAAGCACGTAGGCGGTCAAGGTGTCGTCGCCGTCGCGCAGGATCGGCCAGAATTTCACCAGCCCGTCGCGATCGAGATAATCCGGAAGCGCGCGCATGTTGGCGTCCCACATTCCCTGGTCGCGCAGGCCGATCGCGATCGACGTCCTCTGTTCGAAGCAGCTGCACGGATACCAGCTCAAATATTCACGCACGCCGGGCAGGTCGCCGGCGAGCTTGCCCTGCAAGCGCACGTTCACCCCGCCGCGGCCGGGGATCGCGTCCAGCGGGCGCTGCACCACCACGCTCTGCGGCTCGGTGAGCTGGAAGATCGTCGCCTGGAACGTGCGCTCCGGCGTGGCAGGCACGACCCTCTGCGAAACCTTGAGCGCGTCCTTGGCTGGCTCGCCTGACGCGCCGCCGCCGGTGGCCTCGAGCGCGTCGACTCGCCACTCCAGTGCGGTTGCGTTGACCGGTGCGGTGACGTCCCACGTTACTTCCCTCGTTTCGCCGGCGGCAAGATCGACTTCGCGCGTGTCGAGCGCAGGCAGCTTCTTCGACGCCGGTGGTTTCGATTCCACGCTCGCGGAAAGCGTCGCGTGGAGGCTTCGCTCCGATGCGTTACGCACGGTGACGATGGCGCGGAAGTTGTCGCCCTCGCGCACCAGCGGCGGCAGGCCGGAGAGCAGCATCAGATCCTGCGTGGCGCGAATCGATGCCGCACCGGTGCCGAACAGACCCGCGCCGCTCGATGCGATGGCGACGATGCGGAAGCTGGTCAGCGAATCGTTGAGCGGGATTTCCACCGTCGCGCGGCCGTCGTCGTCGAGCGGAACGCGCGGCTTCCAGAGAAGCAGTGTGTCGAACAGCTCGCGCGCCGACTGGCGGCCTCCGCCACCGCCCGCGGCGACCGCCTTGCGGCCGAAGTGCCGCTTGCCGATGACCTGCATTTGCGCGGTGGATGTTTCCACTTCCTCGCCGCGCCGGGTCATCATGGCGTCGAGGAGCTTCCACGTATCGTTGGGCAGGAGGTCGAGCAGCCCCTCGTCGACCGCCGCGAGCGCGACCTCGCTGCCGCGCGGCGGCGGCGCTCCGTCGGTCGTGCGAACTTCGATCGCGACCGCCGCCTTCTCGCGCACGCGATACGCTTCGCGCTCGGGCGTTACCTTGACGCGCAACTCGTGTGCCGCCCAACCGACGCGGATCTCGGCCAGTCCCATCTTGTACGAAGGCTTGGCCAGATCGAGGAGCGCGGTGGGCGCTACGCCGCCGATCCGCCCGCGCACCAAGAGGGCGGACACGAACACGTTCGGCGCGTAATTGCCCTTGATCGGAACGTCGATCACCGGCTCGCCGCGCTTGACCGTGCGCACGAACGACTCGAGCACGCCTTCGCGCTCGATCGTCACCAGCACCGTTGCCTCCTTGAAGGGCGTGCGTACCTGAAAGCGCGCCGTGTCGCCGGGCTCGTATTGCTTTTTCTCCGGCAAGAGATCGATGCGATCGTTGTCGGATGCCGCGAACCACCAATCGTCGCCGGTCGCCACCCACGCATCCGCCCGCGTGACCGCGCGGTTGCCGTCGGCGTCGGTCGCTTGCGCGCGCAGGATCAGATTGCCGGCGGCGGGCGCGGCGACCTCGCAGAACACGAGCCCATGCGCATCGCTCACACCTTCGCACAGCTCGCCGATGCGCGTGGTCTCGCTGCCGTGCTCGTAGGCATAGAAGCCGCCGATCAAACGCCGCCGGTGCGAATACGTCACACGCCGGAAAGCATCGGTCTGGACGCGTACGCCGGCGAGCGGTCGGCCTTGGACGTCGACCGCGGCGACAGTGAACTTGAGCTTGTCTTTCGACGCCGCCCAGTTGTCGGGCTTCAAGCCCAGCACGACGCGCGCGGGCCATATCGCAACCCGCGTCGCGGCGGTCAGCGTCTCGCCGTTGGGATCGCGGTACTCGAGCTCGGCGACCAGATCGCGCGCCGTCACGTTGTCGCCGGTGCCCTTGCCGATGTTCTTGACGGTGGCGCGCGCGCCGCCTGCGGCGTCGAGCGAAAGCGAAAGCTCGCTGGTCTTGCCGTGCGCCGGTTTCGAGTCCTCGTTCGTCGTGTCTTCGTCGTCGCTGTCAGGGTCGGAGAACGTGTATTCGCCAGAATTCGCGGTCGCGTCGCCTTCCTCGTCGCGGCCTTCGCGTACGTCGCCGGCGGCAAACGCATAGCCTTCGAAATCCGCAAAGGACACGGACTTGGCTTCGAGCTGCGTGCGGAGCTTCACCGGCAGTCCGCCCGCGCCGCCGCCGGCGAGATAACTGACGGTCATGTCGATGGCCACGTCGGCCGGATTGACCAGCGGGGTGCCGACCGGCTGCAAGCGGGCGCGCATCAGCGGGACACGAAACGCTTCGACGCGGAAGCGCCCGACCATGCGCTCGTCGCGGCGGCGATGGCGCGGCGGCGAGAGCGAATCGTGGATGTAGACCGTATACGTCCCGAGCTGCGCGTCCTTGGGGATGGCAAAGCTTGCCTCGCCGTGGGCGGTGCCGTTCCAGTGAATCGGGACGGTATATTCGCGATCGGAACCCTGATGGCGAATGAGAAGCGTATCTTCCAGCTCTCCGCGCGGGACGGTGGCGAACCCCGCGCCTGTCTGCCTGCGAACGAAGACCTTCATCGACGCCGTGTCGCCCGCGCGGAAGAGCGAGCGGTCGAGCACCGCGTGCGCGACGTACGGACCCTCGTAGTGCGCCGTGGGAACGTTGAAGCGCCACGGGCTGATCCCTTCGCCCCAGTCGGAGAAGGCGTACGCCATGTCGCTGCCTAAGCGCGCGACGACGAAGAATTCGCGCCGCGTCTCCGTCGCGCCGCAGAAAGCGATGTCCTGGCGATCAGGCAATTCGACGTTGACTCGGGCAATGCCGGAAGCGTCGCTCGTGCCCTGCCAGTATTTACGGCCCCCGCAATCCATCACTACGACGTGCGCGTTTTTCACCGGCTTGCCGTCGGACAGGCGCGTCACCCACACCAGCGAGGATTCCCGGCCGAGCTTGAAATGCACGCCCAGGTTGGTGACCAGCGTCGCGGCGCGGACGTAGAACGGCTTCGACTCGCCGAGAAGTGCGGCGCCCAGTTTCGGGCTCGCGAGTTCGACCACGTAAAAGCCGGGACCCTGCAGCGGAATGCCGACCACCTCGAACGCCTTGCCGCCATTGGGCTTCGGCACCGCGATCGTTTGCTTCGCATCATCGGGCCTGAAGATCGGGTGGGCGTGTCCGTGCTTGATGACGTACCAGCGCCGCGCCTGCTGATCGTATTCACGGTCGACCTGGTCGCCGATCTCGATCCGTTGCAGCCAGTCGATGATCTGCATCTCGTCGCCGGGCGCGACCCGTGCGATGCTGCCCGGGATCGTCGCGTTGGCACCCTCGCCGATCTTGGCTCCCGCGGTCGCGACCTTGCCCGCCAGCGTGGGCTCGACATTGCGTACGGTCAGCGGCAGCAGCGGGGTTGCATTTCCCGGCAGTACGCGCTCGAGAATGCCGAAGTCCGCGGCGAACTTGACCAGCGGTGGATTCTCGTCGGTGCCCACCTTGAGCGGGAACGACGCGGCGTTCGACAGAAGCCGCCCGGCATCGTCCTTGAGATCGTCCGGAAGCTCGATCCGGAACGAGGTCTGCTCGGGCAGGCCGGGACCGAAGCTCACGCTCGCGACGCCGTTACCCTCGTCGGACTCCGTGACTTTCGCCTCGTAGATTTTTCCGGCGCCGTCGACCAGGCGAATCTTGGCTGCGTCGCGTTGCGCGATCGGCGCGGTGAAGGAAAGGCTCATCGGCAGGATCGGTATGCAGCGAGCGTTCTTGTTGACGCGCTCGCAGGAAAACGATGCGTGAAACGCCGGCCGGACGCGGTAGGCAAGGGGCTGATCTACCGAGGTCGGCACGCCGGAAGTCGACGTCACACCGCGGCCCCAGACCAGCTTCGCTTCGACGCCGGCGGGCAGTGTGCGCGAGCACGCGAGCGTCACCAGCGGCGAGTCAGGTGCGTCGCGCAGGCGAAGAAACTTGTCGTCGTCGCTGCCGGTGTTCGGCAGGCGGAAAGTAATGGAGCGCGTGCGGCCCTCGGCGGCGTTGAGAAACAGAAACCGCAGATAGCTCGCGGCGAACGATTTGCGATTGTCCAGAATCGTCTTTCGCTCCTCGCCGGTGACCAGACGCACGCCGATTTTCTCGTTCACTCCCGCGGCGACGCAGTAAACGTTGGCGGCGACGGTCTCGCTCTTTGCCGGCGCGTCCAGGCCGAGCACGAAAATCTGGTTCTCGTCGATGCGGCTGCCTTCGTATGGAAGGCTGCGGAGAACCGCCGGCCCGCCGGTGGTGAAACTGAATCGTTGTCCGCCCTCGAGCGCCTGGCCGTCGAGCGCGGTAATCCCGGATTTGAGCGTAAAGGCGCAGCGCACGCCGGCGGGCAGGTCGCGATCGAAGTCGTACACCCAGTTCCTGGTGTCGGCCCAGCGGCCTTTGCCTTTTTCGGTGCAGTCGACGTCGAAAGGATCGAGCTCGCGCGGGTCGCCAAAAGGCACCATCGCCTGCGCGAAGCGCGCACTGACCTGGCGCACGCCTTTGACCTCTCCCTGCGGCGAAAAGAATTCGACCGGCTGCGCGCAGAGCGCGGACATCCATGCGGCACAGAACGACACCGCTACCTTCAAGGCCCAGGCTTTCATGCAAGCTCCCTTGTGTCTGGACGAGGACCAGACCATCTCAGACTCGATTACAGTGCGTCCATGTGGCGGGCACGCGGCCGCAAAGCGGCAAGTCGGCGAAAGATTATGGCGGGAGCATGGCGCGGCGTTGCAAGTGGCGCTTCGAGCGCGCGGCCCGGCCTTTAGCGGCGTTGCAGATATCGCGCAAGCCGCAAGACGCCTTCGGCGAGGCGTTCCTCGCTGGCGGCAAAGCACCAGCGGACGAATCCTTCGCCCTCGGGTCCGAAAGCGCTGCCGGGCGCGAGTCCCAGCTTGGCTTCGTGCACCAGCCGCTTGCAGAAGTCGAGACTGTCGGCGACGCCCTCGACACGGAAGAATGCATACATCGCGCCGGCGGGCAGCGCGGCCTCGATGCGCGGCATGCGGCGGAGCGCGTCGGTTAGCTGATCGCGCGCCTTGCGAAAACGTGACAGCGTGTGCGCTACGGTCGGCTCGCCATGCTCGATCGCGACCACGCCGGCGCGCTGCACGAAAACCGGCGAGCACGAGGTGTTGTATTCGATCAGCTTGCCCAGATCGGCCATCAGCGCGGGCGGCGCGACGATCCATCCCAGCCGCCATCCCGTCATCAGCCACGCCTTGGAAAAACTGTTGGTGCCGACCAGACGGTCGTCCGCGGCGGCGATGTCGAGAAACGAGGGCGCACATGCATCGCTGCCACCGGCGCCGGCGTAGTACAAGCGCTCGTAGACATCGTCGGCGATGATCCAGATGCCGTGCTTGCGGCAATGCGCCAGGATGGTCCGCTGCTCGTCGGCGGAGAGCGTCCAGCCGGTCGGATTATTGGGCGAGTTGATCATCACCGCGCGTGCCCCGGGTGTGAGCGCTTCGAGCAATCGATCCACATCGAGCGTCCAGCCGCTGCGGTCGAACCGAAGCGCAACCCGCACCACTTCCGCGCCGAGAATCTTGGGAATCTCGGTCAGATTGGGCCACAGCGGTGTGACGCAGACCACGCGGTCGCCCGGGTTCACCAGCGCCTCGACGGTCAGCATGAGCGCGGACATCCCCGACGCGGTCACCGCGATCCGGTCGACGCCGACCGGGCGATGCAGCCGGGAAACGTAGCTTGCAAGGGCGGCG
>DATMNH010000108.1:0-2784 GCA_035568975.1 Casimicrobiaceae bacterium | reverse complement strand
ATGGCCAGCCGCCACCTGTGGCGTGCCAGCGGCGGGATCGCCACGAGCCACCGAGTCGTCCACGTGAATCGCAACTCGCCCGTCGTGTTGCGGGCGCCCATGGAGGCGCAAGGCCATTTTGCCCTCGAGTGCGCCATGGACGAACTGGCGTACGCGACCGGCGTCGATCCGGTCGAGCTGCGCCTCCGCAATGACACCGATACCGATCCTTATAGCGGCCGACCGTTCTCCACGCGCGCTCTCCGCGAATGCCTCACCAGGGGAGCGGCACGCTTCGGCTGGGACAGGCGCACTCCGGAACCCCGGTCGATGCGCGACGAGCGCTACCTGATCGGGCAGGGTGTGGCGGCGGCGATCTACAGTCACTGGCGATGGTCCGGAAAGGCGCGGGTCACAATAAATGGCGGCGGTTCGGCGCTTGTCGAAGCCGCCGCGCACGACATCGGCACTGGAACTTACACGGTGATGGCGCAGGTCGCCGCCGACGTGCTTGGCCTCGCACCCGACAAGGTGACGGTGCGGCTCGGGGACACGCGGTTGCCGGAGTCACACCCGGCCATTGGATCAGCCACCGTCTCCAACGCCACTGCGGCCGTCATGCTGGCAGCACGGGCCGCGCGCGAGAAGGCGATCGCGCTGACGCTAACGGACCGCGATGCGGCCTTTGCCGGGGCTGCGCCCGATGACGTGATCGTCGCTGAAGGTAGGCTCGCGCTGGCCAAAACCAATCTGAACGTTACCTATGCTGAACTGCTTGCACGCAACGGGCTGTCCAGTCTCGTGGGAGAGGGCGACTACGCCCCCATCGAGGAGGCGAACGGCCCCAAGGCAATCTTCAGCTTCTCCGCCGTCTTTGCCGAGGTGCGCGTCGACGCTGAGCTAGGACTCGTGCGCCTGAACCGCTTCGTCGGCGCCTATGACGCCGGTCGGATCATCAATCCTAAGACGGCGCGAAGCCAGGCGATCGGTGGCATCATCTGGGGCGTGGGCCAGGCGCTGTTGGAACAATCCGAAACTGATCCGGCATCGGGCCAGTTCATCAACCGAAACTATTCCGGTTACCTCGTCCCAACCAATGCCGATATTCCGGAGCTCGATGTCCTGTTCGTAGGCGGCTTCGATGAAGAAGCGAGCCCCCTGGGCACCAAGGGCCTTGGCGAGTTGACGGCAGTATCGGTAGCGCCGGCGATTGCCAACGCAGTCTATCACGCGACGGGTAAGCGCATTCGGGACCTGCCAGTCACGGTGGAGAAGCTGCTGTGAAATATTCAACAGTCGTTGACGTCGGCTTTGGGTCTTGGCTGTGTGAAAACACACTGGCGCGCGATGGCGATAGCATAAACGTTTCTCAGAAGGCGCCGCTTGGTCTGCAAGTCGTCGCGTGTCACAAGCCGACACGAGCTCTGCGATCACAAGGTCTGCGCTCGAACGTTCCTTGCGACGTTTATCCGCGATTTGCCCGCCGGCTGTCACGAGGCCACCCGGTACCAATTTCTACGATATTAGCTTCATGGATAAATTCCACAGCCGTTCGGCGTTCTCCGGATCGAGCGCATAGCCAGCATACCCACCCGTGAAGTCGCTGGGCCGTTTTGTGAGTTGCTGCGCCTCGTTGCAGTCCTCGAAGTAGAGACCGCTGATGCCCTCAAGAAGAGGTGATGCTGCCAGTAACACCGACGTGGAGGCACCTTGCTGCGGTGTCTTACGCCGATCGGCAGGCGTCTTGAGGCCACCTGTATATTTCTGCAGTCCCGTCGCAATTGCTCCCGGGTGAAGTGTATTGGAACGAATCCCGTCATCTGCCCAACGCTGGGTGATGCCGACGGCCAAGAGGGCGTCAGCAGTCTTGGACTGGCCGTAGGCGCCGATTGGCGTGTACTGAACGAAGTCGAAATTCAGATCATCGAAAATCACCGGCGAGAATAGGTGGCCGGTGGAGCTTACCGATACGACTCGAGCGCCGTTTGCTGCAGCAAGGGCCCTGCGCAAACCGATGGTGAGCGCGAAGTGTCCAAGGAAGTTGGTGCCGAACTGAAGTTCGAAGCCCTGCGGCGTCTTTTCGAGCTCCGGCACCGCCATGATGCCGGCGTTGTTGACCAGGATGTCGAGTGGGCCCTCCCAGGCATCGGTGAAAGCCTTGACGGACCTAAGATCCGACAGATCAAGGACCTTGATGTCGATGGCTTGGTTGCCCGCCGACCGGCGTAGTTCGGCCGCGACCGTCTCGGCGACATACACGCGCCGCACGGCCATCGTCACGGTGGCCCCCGCACCGGCCAAGGCGCGCACGGTCTCAGCACCGATACCCGCCGCGCCGCCAGTGACGATCGCCTTTCGCCTCGCCAGGCCGACGCCAGCGACAACTTCCGCAGCCGTCGATTGGAATCCAAAGTGGGTGGTGAACCGTGTCATTGTTCCGACGAAGATAGCAGTTTACGTGCGCCCGTCCGGTTAAATTTTGTCTTGGGAGTTGCGCGCTGCGACGAGTCTCGCCTGCCTGCTGCGTGATCGGGGCCGATCCGCCGATGCCGTCGCCTGCCTCCGGCTGATCTACGATCGCTTTACGGACGATTTCGACACCGCCGATCTAATCACCGCGAAACGGCTTATGGATGAGCTGGGCGCTGGCGCTCGCCGCTGAGATACACCTCATCAACCCGCGCGTCAGCTTTGTCTTCAAGTGCGAGTGCAGCCAATGTCTCCTAAGGGTCATAAGCGGACGTGACGCCCTTGGGTTGGGATGTCTGCTTAACCCCCGTGTGTGGACGGCTCCGAGTTGGCAAG
>DATMNH010000107.1:0-24931 GCA_035568975.1 Casimicrobiaceae bacterium | reverse complement strand
TGGAAATGCATCTTTAGCTCGTCATTCCCGCGAAGGCGGGAATCCATTGTGCGGTCACACAAGGTCAAAATGGGTCCCCGCCTTCGCGGGGACGACGGTCAATCAATGAACTATTCAGTTGCACTATTGGTCTCCGCCTTTGCGGGGATGACGGTCCATTGTCAATGAACTATTCAGTTGCACCGGAAATTCGTCATTCCCGCGAAGGCGGGAATCCATGGTGCGGTTACACAAAGTCAAAATGGGTCCCCGCCTTCGCGGGGACGACGGTCAATCAATGAACTATTCAGTTGCACTATTGGTCTCCGCCTTTGCGGGGATGACGGTCCGTTGTCAATCAGCTATTCAGCTGCACCGAAAATTCGTCATTCCCGCGAAGGCGGGAATCCAGTGTCGTTCAGCCATCGATAGATAGCGCAGCATGGGCAATGCGCTTCCGCTGCCGCCGTCGCTTTGGGTCGCCACTGCGCGCCCAGCACCGGCGACGCCGCCGCTCGATATGTCGCGCCAGGCCGACGTGGCCATCGTTGGCGCCGGGTATTCGGGACTCGCGGCGGCATTGCAACTCGCGGAGGCTGGGGCCTCGGTTGTCGTGCTCGAGACCGGCGAGCCCGGCTGGGGCGCGTCCGGTCGTAATGGCGGCCAGGTCATCCCCGGTCTCAAGTCTGACCCAGACGAACTCGTCGCGATGTTCGGCCCGGAGGCCGGCGAGCACTTGGCGCGCGTCGCCGGCGGCGCGCCGGACACCGTATTCGCTCTTATCGCACGCCACGGAATCGACTGTGGAGCGCGGCAATGCGGCTGGATCCAGCCGGCTTTCGCGCCCGCTGATGTCGGCGTTGTCACGCGCCGAGCCGAACAATGGCAGCGGCGCGGTGCGCCCGTTGCAGTCCTCGACCGCGACGGGGTGCGCCGGCTTGTCGGGAGCCCGATCTACCACGGGGGCTTGATCGACCGCCGCGCCGGGTGCGTGCAACCGCTGAGTTACTCTCGCGGGCTCGCCCGCGCTGCACAGAAAGCAGGCGCGCTCGTCTGCGGCGGGTCGCGCGTCACCGCCCTCGTCCGCGATGGCGGGCGCTGGAAAGTGACAACCGCACACGGGCCGATGGTGTCAGCCGAGCGCGTGCTGCTCGCAACCAACGGCTACACGGACGCGCTTTGGCCGCGCTTGCGCCGTACCGTGATTGCGGCGAACAGCTTCCAGGTCGCGACCGAAAGGTTGTCCGACTCACTGCGACGGACGGTCCTGCCGGAGGGACACGTCGCGTCGGATACGCGCAAGTTGCTCCTCTATTATCGCTGCGACCATCGTGGCCGCTTGATCATGGGCGGCCGCGGGCCTTTCCGCGAGCCGGCGAGTCCGCATGATTACCGCCACCTGCAAAGGATGATCGGATTGTTGTTTCCGCAGCTCAAGGACACGCGTTGCGAGTTCTACTGGACGGGCCGCGTCGCACTCACGCGCGACCACGTGCCCCACGTGCATCAGCCCGCCCCGGGGCTCAGCGTTTTTCTCGGCTATAACGGACGCGGTGTGGCGATGGCGACAACGCTCGGTACTTTGGTCGCCAAGAATCTCATCGCGCCGGCGGACAATGCGCTACCGTTCCCCATCACGCGCATTCGCCCGATCCCATTGCATTCGCTGCATCGGATTTATGCGACCGCCATCCTGCAGACATATCGCCTGAGAGACTATCTGGCGCATTGACGAAATGGAAGCCGGGCATCGCATTACGGATTCGGACCGGCGGGTATGTCGCCGTCGCTTGCCGCTCGCCGTGGGACCCGAAAGGAACGCAAAGCGTATGAGAGCTGAATACGATTTTTCGAAAGCAAAAAGGGGCGCGGTCATACCGCAGAAGGGCAAGACGCGCATTTCGATTTTTATCGACAATGCGGTGCTAGACGCGTTTCGAGCACGCGCCGGTAAGGCGGGCACCGGCTACCAGACCATGATGAACGAGGCGCTTCGCCAGTATTTATCGGAGGCGGAGCCGCCATTAACAGAAGCGATCTTGCGCCACGTGCTGCGGCAGGAAATGCCCGAATATCTACATGGCGGGGCCCTCCCTACCGACGGAAAGCATCCGAAGCCGAAAAAGCGTAGATCAACTTGAGTGATGCAACGGAAATAAAGCCTATCGTGACCAAGTCCGACCACCGCGCCGCGCTGAAGGAGATAGAGTCGCTGATGTCAGCACGACCGGGAACACCCGACGGCGACCGGCTCGATGTCCCGGTCGTAGCGATCAAGGCTTAGCGTCCGCTCCCTCGCATCTGTCGCGGTTTAACGACCGTCATTCCCGCGAAGGCGGGAATCCATGTTGCGACCCTCAAGGTCTAACGACCGTCATTCCCGCGAAAGCGGGAATCCATGTTGCGACCGTCAAGGTCAAAATAGGTCCACGCTCTCGCGAGGACGACGCCAGTACTGTGCCCCCTGACTCGGTCCTTCAGTCCACCGTGGCGCCGGACGAGATCACCACCTTGGCCCATTTCTCCGTTTCGGCCGCGATGACTCTTCCGAAATCCTCCGGTGTTCCGGATAGGGGCTTGCCGCCCAGCTCGGCCAATCGCGCGCGCATCGTCGGATCGGCGAGCGCTCGGTTCACTTCGGCGTTGACCTTCTCGATGATCTCGCGCGGGGTGCCCTTGGGCATTCCAATGCCGAACCAGGCAGTCGCCTCATAGCCGGGGACCGTGTCGCCGACCGTGGGCAATTCGGGCATCGAAGGCTCGCGTTCTGCCGAAGTGACGGCCAGCGCGCGAATCCTGCCCCCTTTGATGTGGCCCGCGGATGAGGGCAGGTTATCGAAGAGCACGTGCACCTGGCCGGAGATCAGGTCGGAGAGCGCGGGGCCGGCGCCCTTGTAGGGAACGTGCAGCATCTGGCAGCCGGTCATGGATTTGAAGAGCTCGCCGGAAAGATGCACGGAAGTGCCGCTGCCCGACGAAGCCATGTTGATCTTTCCCGGATTCGCCTTGCAGTACGCGATGAATTCCGCGACGGTCTTCGCCGGAAAGGAGCTCGTCACCTCCATCACGTTCGGCGTGCGCACGAGGCCCGCGACCGGCGCGATATCGCGGATGAAATTGTAGCGAAGGTCCTTGTAGAGGGTCGCGTTGATGCCGTTCGCTGGATTGACGAGGAGCATCGTGTAGCCATCGGGCGGCGCTGCCACGACCGCCTCGACGCCGATGTTGTTGCCCCCGCCCGGCTTGTTCTCGACCACGAACGCCTGGCCCGTCTTCTCGGTGAGCCACTGCGCCATGATGCGGGCCAGGACATCGGTGGTGCCGCCGGGCGGATAGGGGACGATCCATTTCACGGGATGCAGCGGATAGTCGACGGCGAATGCGAGGCCAGCGCCGGCAAGTGCGGCGGCCAGCGAAAGGGCAAGGATGCGGACAAGTCGGATCACTGTTCCTCCCATTGGATCACTTCGAATTTTCGGCGCTACCCCACGCCGGCATTCTGCTTCGGACCAGAATCCAGGGCAAGTCAGGCTTCTGGAGTGGGCGTCACCGGGCAGCATCGTTTCACGAGCGCGACATCGCCTCCATCGTCGATGCAGGATCGGACAGCCTTATCTTTCCGTACCACCGCCCGCGCTATCAGGGAACCGCCCCACGGGATCGGACAGCCTTGATCTTCCCGTTTGCCAGCCGCCCGCGCTATCAGGGAACCGCCCCGCCGTCGGCGCTTTCAAACATGTACGCTGCAAACCTCGCAAAGTCGCGAGCACGCTGCGCCCTTTTCGGGAGGCATTCATGCCCTACAGCAGCGTAGCAGACCTGCCCAAGCCCCAGACCGACCAGTACAACGCGCATCAGAAAAAGGCTTTTCTCGAGGCCTTCAACAACGCGTACAAGGAATACCACGGCGATGAAAGCCGCGCCTTCGCCGTTGCCCACTCGGTGGCGAAAAAGGCCGGACAAAAGCCGGGACCCGGCTAGCGCGGTGAATCAAAACCCGGCTGGCGCGGTGAATCAAAGATTCGCAGCATATTTCCTGTCGTCATTCCCGCGAAGGCGGGAGCCCGCTAGCGCGGTGAATCAAAGATTCGCAGCGTATTTCCTGTCGTCATTCCCGCGAAGGCGGGAATCCATTGGCTTTGAAGATTCGCCATTCCCGCGCAAATGAGAGTCCAGTGGCGTTCGTACACAAGACGCTGGATTCCCGCTTTCGCGGGAATGACAATCCCTAGATCGGCAGGAACACAGCCGTCGCGAGGGTCTGGACCACGCGCCGTATGATCCGGTTCGTCCGCTGGGCGGCGATCTGCGCCATCACGTCCTGGTAGCCGATCATCTTGCCGAACTCGCGCTCGAAGGAAAGATTACGCGCGTCGCCTGCGATCTCGTTCGAGAGCAGCAACGGCTCGCCTCGCGCGTCGCGCGCATTCGCGAGCTTCCAGGCTGCGATTTCGATGTTCCGCGCCGAGTTGTAGAGCTTCTGCGGATCAAAGCTGTCGGTGAGATAGAACTCGGTCTTCTCGTTGTAGGCGAGGAAGATCATGCTCGCGAGGCCGACCCCGAATGCAAAGACCCGGTCACCGGCATACTCGGGCTTGAGCGCGAGCACGATGGCGTTGGCGCCGCGCGCATGACCGAGCTCGGCGAAGCGGAATCCGGACCGCGGGTCGAAGGCCCGCGCCAATGCCGCGTCCATGCTCGAATCATTGCCTTTGCGCCATTCGCGCGGGTTGCGCCGATAGAGCTTCTCCATCAGCAGGCGCGCTGAGCCGAGAGATTCCTTCGAGTGCACCTCGGCGATAATGTCGATGTCAGTTTTCGCGATATCGGAACTCGGAAACGAGCGCTCGGGAGGCGGCGGCCGCTTACCGGTCGTCGGCGCGGCGGGTGGGAATGTCGGAGTGGTTGTGCACGCCAGGAGAAGCGCGCAGAGCGTGAGCGCAGCGTGTCGCCAGACTGCTTGTCCTTCGTGCTCACTCACGGTTCACTCCAGCCTCTGCTAGCTCGCCAGAACCAATGAGGCGGAACTCCGGTTCATTGCGGTCTCCTTGAAGCGAGCGGGCTATGCCAGGCGGAACACGGTGCACAGCATTCTAATCCTCGTATGCGTCTCTGGATTTGGTGTCGGCTGGTGAAAGCGGCGGGGCCACGTGGTCGATGTATTGTCATTCGTTAGCCTTCGCCCTTGCCGACGGCAACCCACGAGCGTACGCTTACCGTCATGAAACCGCCTATTTCCACGGCCCCGGACGTGCTTGGCGGAACACCCGTATTCGCGGGTACCCGCGTCCCTATCCAAACGCTGTTCGACTACCTCGAGGGTGGAGAATCAATCGATGATTTTCTTGATGGATTTCCGAGCGTCTCTCGTGATCAGATCATTTCCTTTCTGGAAATGGCTAAGGATCGCTTGATCGAAACGGCCTTGTGAGGCTGTTGCTCGACGAATGCGTCGATCGTAGGCTCGCCCGCGACATTCGCGGGCACGATGTTTCTACAGTTTCCGAACTTGGCTGGGCCGGCATTCGCAATGGTGCGCTCCTTGCGCGATCCGCTGGGTTACCTCCCGGCGCCAGCATGCGATGCAAGCTTTGCTATAACCACACGGATAATTCATGTCGAGCCAACTCGAAGAAGTTGAAGCGGAAGCGCTTAAGCTGACTCCCGAAGAGCGTGCACATCTCGCCGATCGGTTACTCGCTAGCCTCAGCGAAGATGCCGAGCTTGAAGAAGCTTGGGCAATCGAGGTTGAACGCCGTGTCGCCGACATCGAAAGCGGTCGTGCTCACCTTGTACCTGCCGCTGACGCCATCGCACGGGCACGCGCCGCGCTGACGTGATCGTCGCCATCTCGCCAGAGGCGGAGCGTGAGCTCGCCGATGCAGCAATTTTCTACGCCGAACAGGAGGGCCCTGAATTAGGGCTCGCGTTCATAGGCGAATTTGAGCGTGCCCTCGAGGTCCTGCGCGAGCACCCAAACCTCGGAGCGCCGTGGCGCGACATGACGCGGCGCTTTGCGCTCCGGCGTTTTCCCTATAGCGTTCTTTTTGTTGTCGAGGGCACGGAGTTGCGGGTCATGGCGCTCGCACACCAACACCGCCGAGCTGGCTACTCGTCGGCGCGCGAATAGTCGCACGTCCCTCATGGTCGTCCTTCCCGCGGAAGCGGGAATCCATTGTTTCTCATGGTCGTCATTCCCGCGGAGGCGGGAATCCGTTGTTTCTCATGGTCGTCATTCCCGCGGAGGCGGGAATCCATTGTTTCTCAGTCAACATGGATCCCCGCCTGCGCGAGGATGACGCATCCGTTACCAATCGCTGCGACGTGACCTCCGTTACCAATCGCCGCGACGTGACCGCTAGCAGCGTCTTGTCACCACCTTGAAGTAGCAGCGTCTTCTCACCACTTTGAAGCCGCCCGCTGGAACGTCGTAGTTCCTAACAGCAGCGTGGCCCGCTTTTCCCGTACTTGCGCTCGATCGCCTGTGCGCAAAAATCGCGCCGTGACAGAACCGGCGCGCCCGGGTGGCGCGCCGCCGCGTGCGCAAGGTAGCGCTCGTAATCCGGGATGCCGAACAGCTGCCGGCAAACCTGGCCAATGCCGTGCGCCCTGCCGGACATGGCGTCCTCCGGTGCGCTGACATCGCCCGACGCGCCGGCGGCACCGCTCGGAGCCGCAGTCACTTCTTCCAACTCCAAGGGCTTCATGCCGGCACTCCTTGTGCAGGCCCGAGCGGCGGTATTTCGTGTGCTGTCGGGTTCGCCTGCTTCAACGCCTGCAGGCAGATCTTCGCCGCAAAGACACACATCGCAACGACCAGCAGGACAAAGAAGCCGCAGACGACCGCGTCCAGATAGTTGTTGAACGCGACGCGCTGCATCTCCTCGATCGACTTGGCGGGCGCGAGCACCTTGCCTTCCGCGGCGGCAGCGCTGAACTTCCGGGCGAGGGCCAGGAAGCCGATGCGCGCATCGCTGTGGAAGATCTTCTCGACACCAGCGGTCAGCGTGGTGATCAACAACCATGCAGTTGGCACGAGCGTGACCCAGACATACTTCTCGCGCTTCATTTTCACGAGCACGCTGGTACACAACAGCAGCGCGATGCCGGCGAGCATCTGGTTGCCCACGCCGAATAGTTGCCAGAGCGTGTTGATGCCACCGAGCGGATCGATCACACCTTGATAGAGAAAGTAACCCCACAACGCGACGCACAAACCCGTCCCGACGAGGTTCGCCGGCAGGAACTCGGTGTTGCCCATGGGCTTGTACACGTGACCGAACATGTCCTGAATCATGAAGCGGCCGACTCGCGTGCCGGCATCCACGGCGGTCAGGATGAACAACGCCTCGAACAGGATGGCAAAGTGATACCAGAACGCCTCCATCGACTTGCCGCCCATGGCCTGCGCGAGGATCTTCGCCATGCCCACCGCCAAGGTTGGCGCGCCGCCGGCGCGCGACAGGATGGAGTTCTCGCCGATGTCTGCGGCCGTCTGGTTGATCATGTCCGGCGTGATCGTGAATCCCCAGCTGGAAATGACCTGGGACGCGTTCGCCGCGGTCGTGCCGATGACCGCCGACGGAGAGTTCATCGCGAAGTAGATGCCCGGGTCGAGCACGCAGGCCGCGGTCAGCGCCATGATCGCCACGAAAGACTCCATCAGCATGCCGCCGAATCCGATCAGCCGCATGTGCGATTCCTTTTCGATCATCTTGGGCGTCGTGCCGGAGGAGATGAGCGAATGGAAGCCCGACACCGAGCCGCAGGCAATGGTGATGAACAGGAACGGGAATAGTGCTCCTGAAAATACCGGCCCCGTACCGTCGATGAAGCGCGTCGTCGCCGGCATCGCCAGCGGAGGCGCGACGTAGTAGATGCCGATCGCCAACGCCACGATCGTACCGATCTTGAGGAACGTGCTGAGGTAGTCGCGCGGTGCCAGCATCAGCCACACCGGCAGACTCGATGCTATCGCGCCGTAAAGGATGAGCGCCCACGCGAGCTGTGGCCCGTCCAGCGTGAATATCGGCCCCCAGGTGGGGTCGTTGGCCACCGCTCGCCCGTAGACGAGCGCGGTCATCAACAGCGCGATGCCGATCACCGACGCTTCCCCGACCCGTCCCGGACGGATGATGCGCATGTAGACGCCCATGATCAGCGCGATCGGAATCGTCGCGGCGATGGTAAACAGTCCCCATGGACTGCCGGTGAGCGCCTTGACCACGATGAGGCTTAAGACAGCGAGAATGATGATCATGATGGCGAGCACGCCGACCAGCGCGATCGAGCCGGCCGTGGGGCCAAGCTCCATCTTGATCATTTCGCCGAGCGACTTGCCGTCGCGGCGGACCGACGCGAACAACACGATGAAGTCCTGCACCGCGCCCGCGACCACGACCCCGGCAAGAATCCACAGCGTACCGGGCAGGAAGCCCATCTGCGCCGCCAGCACCGGGCCGACCAGCGGGCCGGCGCCGGCGATCGCCGCGAAGTGGTGTCCAAACAGCACCCACCGGTTGGTGGGAACGTAGTCCATTCCGTCGTTGTGGCGCTCGGCCGGCGTCAGCCGCGTGTCGTCCAGCCGCAGGACCTTGTCGGCGATAAACTTGCTGTAGAACCGATATGCAATGAAATAAACGCAGACCGCCGCGGTTACCAGCCAGACCGCACTGACGTTTTCGCCACGGCCCAGCGCGAGCGCGGCAAAAGAAAACGCGCCGACGATGGCTATCACCGGCCACAGCAGGATGGACGCGATCTTGTTCATGACACCTCCTGGTTTGGTCCAACGCTGGTGCATTCCAGAGCACCGCGAATCGCGTGCGGCAAGCCTTATGGCTTTGGTTTGGAGCCGCCGAACAGTCGTTCTCGAACCAGGAAATCAGCTTAAACCCGCGCTTCGGGACACGCAAGACGCGCCGGCGTAACGCCGCTGCGACGCCTGTATCGCGACACGCACGGGTCGTATGCGTAATCATCCATTCGGCCGATTGCGTCGGAACCGCAGGCGATGTAAGCTGTCTTACTTCAGTCTTACCGCTCCACGTACCGACGAAATGGACACGACCCGGCTCTCCTCCAAAGGACAATTGGTTTTGCCGAAGGCAATCCGCGAAGCCGACGCTTGGACGGAGGGCACCGAGTTCATCGTCGAGCGGGTGCCCGAAGGCGTTCTGCTCCGCCCAGTCCGGTCGCTTCCCGTCACACGCCTGGAAGACGTCATAGGTTGTGCCGGCTATCGCGGACCGGCGCGTTCGGCTGCAGACATGGAACGGGCGATCGCCCAGGGCGTGAAGGCTCGGCGTGGTCGCGGTCGATACTAACGTTCTGGTACGGCTGCTTATCGCCGATCACGCAGCGCAGGCGACTCGGGCGGCAGCGGTCTTTCGTTCCGGCCCGGTGTTCATTGCCAAGTCCGTGCTCCTGGAAACAGAGTGGGTCCTGCGCTACAGCTATGAGCTTGGGGTCGAGGCCATACTGCGATCATTGCGGGCGGTGCTGGGGTTGGAGGACGTTTCGGTGGAGGATCCAAAGGCCATCGCCGCCGCGCTGCGCCTGTTCGAGCGCGGCCTCGATTTCGCGGATGCGCTGCATATAGCCAGCGGCGCGCAAGCGGAGCGGTTCGTGACGTTCGACGCGAGATTGGTCAAACGAGCCAGACGTGCGTCGACACTCGAGGTTGTTGTCGCCTGAAGGATTCAATCGAGGCGCCTCCCGTACGGGGTCAACACTGTCGGCAGCGGCATCGTCGCGGCGCTGATTAAGACCCTTACGCAAGAAGGGGCGAAAACCCTGAAACACCCCGCCATCGACGCTGTCAGACTTCTGTCGGCGCGGCCCTCGCCAGAGGGCTTCCCTCCGGACCGCGCCGCTGCGGACACGTTGCCCGCAGGTTGTAGCGATGGAGGTAAATCGATGAAAGTCAGCAAAATCATGACACGCGATGTGCGGCTGCTCAACCCCGATCACAGCATCGGAGAGGCGGCGAGCCTCATGGCAGAAATCGACGCCGGCGCGCTGCCGGTCGGCGAAAATGATCGGCTGGTGGGCATGATCACCGACCGCGATATTGTCATCCGCGCGTTAGCTCAAGGCAGATCGGTGCACACCAAGGTCTCCGCCATCATGAGCAAGGAAATGCTCTACTGCTTCGACACCGACGAAGTCGACGAGGTGGCGCGAAACATGGGCAAGGCCCGGGTACGGCGCTTGCCGGTTGTCAATCGCGACAAGCGGCTGGTTGGCATTGTTTCGCTGGGTGACATCGCGCGCAACGACGACGCGACGAACATCGGGCAAACAGTGACGCGTGTTTCCACGCCGGGCGGCAAGCACGACCAGACCACGACGCACTGACGCGTAATCGAACGTCGCGCCGGCGACGATTCGACGGCCGGGCCAGACGCGAGATCTACGGTTTCCGCCGGTGCAGGAACCGTCCGCTGCGCTCGCTTGCAACCTGGCCGGAGCGATACGCAATCGCGCCGTTCACCAGCACGCATTCGATACCGATAGAAAGCGCCTTCGGCTGCTCGAACGTTGCGACGTCCTTGACGGTGGCCGCGTCGAACACGACGAGGTCGGCATACGCGCCTTCGCGGATTTCACCGCGATCGTCGAGCTTGAAATTGCCCGCGGAGAGGCCGCTCATCTTGTGCACGGCGGTCTCGAGCGAAAACAGTCCCAGCTCGCGGCTGTAATGGCCGAGCACACGGGGGAAGGTTCCCCATAGCCGCGGATGCGGATGCGCATCGTGCGGGAGGCCGTCCGAGCCGATCATGGTGGCCGGATACTTGAGCACCCGCTGCACGTCGTCCTCGCGCATCTGGAAGTAGCAGGCGCCTCCCGGCTGCAGCCTCTCGCACGCATCCTGCTGCGTGCAGCCCCATTCGGCCGCGATGGCGGCGAGCATGCGCCCCGCCGTCTCCGGGTGCGGCGTCGACCACGTGATCATGATGTCGATGACGCCGTCGACCATCTGCTTGCGCAGCACCGTCGAGCCTGCGATATACGGATACATGTCAAGCGCGATCGGCTGCTGCGTGCGCGCGGCGTCGATGTGCGCCAGCGTCTCGATGCTGCGGCCCCAGTTCCGCGGCCCCGAGCATTTGTGATGCGAAACGACCACCGGAACGCTGCCCCGCCGTCCGGTGGTGAACGCCTCGTCGAGCGATTCGATCACCTTGTCGGACTCGTCGCGGATATGCGCGGTGTATACGCCGCCCGCGTCGCCGGCAACGCGCGCGAGCAGCGCGAGCTCGTCGATGTCGGCGGCGGCTCCGGTCGCGTAGAACACGCCGGAGCTCAACCCCGTCGCGCCCGCGTCCATGCCCTCGTGCAGCAGCTCGACCATGCGGGACTGCTCGGCCGGCGTCGCCGGACGATAAGGACCGTCCATCGTTGCCACGCGCAGCGTCGAATGGCCGACCAGCGCCGCGACGTTGACCGCGGGCCGCGCCTTTTCAAGCACTGCGACATACGCGGCCATCGTCGGGTAGACGTATTTGTCGCCGCCCAGCAGGTTGAGGGGGGGCGGCGCATCGGTATGCACCAGCGGCGCCAGGCTGATGCCGCAATTGCCGATGACGACGGTGGTGACGCCCTGGCTGATCTTCGGCAGCATCTGCGGCGCGGCCAATAGGATCTGATCGTCGTGCGTATGCACATCGATGAAGCCCGGCGCCAGGATCTTGCCGGCGATGTCCTGCACAGTTGCGTCGTGCGTCGTTGCGTGCGCGCCAACCGCCGCGATGCGATCGCCCTCGATGCGCACATCGGCGACAAAGCGCGGTGCGCCGGTACCGTCGATGACAGTGCCTCCCTTCAGCACGATCGCGCGAGGATGGCGTTCGCTCATGACGGCTGCGCCTCGCCGTTGGACCACGCCCGCTCCAGGACCGGATGCGTTTCGCTGTCGACGCCCCGCTCCTGCAGCACCTGCCGCACGCGTTTCAATTGGCGCAGCGCAGGCGGGCCCCGCCGCAAGCCTGTGCCGACCATCAGTATTTCGACATACGCCATCTGCGCGAGATACGCCTCGGTGCCGACTCGCATCGATGGGTCGGCCGGAACGACCACCGGCAGGACGACGTCGGCCCGTTCGGCAAGCGGCGTATCCGGCCGGGTGATGGCGATGATCATCGCGCCCTGCTCCTTCGCGACGTCGACGGTCTCCAGCAAAAACGGCATCCGTCCTATGTGCGAGATCGCCAGCGCGACGTCGTGCTTGTTCATCGTCGCCGCCGAGACGAGCTGCAGGTGCGCGTCGAAATAAAAGTTCGAGACCAGGCCGAGCCTGGAAAAGCGCGCCTGTGCGTCGCTCGCCATGAACATCGATGTATTGCCCACCGCGTAGCAATCGACGCGGCGCGCTTTGGCGATCCGCGAGACGGCGCGCTCGATGTCCTCCGGCGAGATGTGCTGCTCGAGACTGGCGAGCGCGCTTGCCGCGCCCTGCAATACCTTATGCGTCACGGTCTGCATGGTGTCGCCGGGCACGACCGCGCGATGCAGCGTCGACGTCCCGACGGCAAGGCTCTGCGCAAGGTGCAGCTTGAATTCGCGCAGGCCTGCAAAACCCAGCGCGCGGCAGAAGCGAATGATCGTCGGCGGGCTGACCTTCGCCCGGCGCGCCAGAGCATCGACGTTGGCGCGCACGGCGAAATCCGGATCGGCGAGCATGACGGCGGCGACCTGCTGCTGCCCCTGCGAGAGCGACTCGGCGCGCTCGCGCATCGTGAGCAGAAGATCGCTCACGGGCCGATCGAGCTTGCTGCGGCGTTGGGTCGCGCGAGTCATGGCGTCGGCTGTCAGAAGAACGTGCGGATCGCGCCCGTCACGCGATAATCGTCGTCGACAGTGAAGAGCGCGCGCCATTTGTCGAACGTCGTGCACGGATGCGAGATACCGCAGCCGACGAGATCGCCGACCTGTGGCGCCTCGTCGGGAGCGAAGCGCAAGTAGGCGTGCTGATCGTTCATGTTGGCGATCTTCCACGACGGCGGCGCAGGCTGCGGCTTGGTGTCGACTCCGGGGCGGCAGCGCTTGGCCGGGATCGGCATGTCGAGGTCGAACGACGCGTCGCGCTTGCCCATGGTGAGGATCGCCAGTCCCGGCTCGGGGCAGGATTGCACTCGCGACCAGACTTCGAGCGCCGCCTTGAGGCCCGGGCGCGATTGCCAGACGGCCCCGCTGCGTGCTTTGACGCCATCGAGCATACGGTTGTAGAAACCGGAATCGTGCGTGACGTAGCAGCCACTGCGCAGGATCGTGAGCACGGGCTTCGATAGCTTCATCGGCAAATCGCGCGCGACGATATCGAACGCGGCCGAGCCGCCCGCCGTGAGGATGATCGATGGGCCGGCGAAGAGTCCCTCGCGATCGCAGGCGAGCGCGACGTCGTGCACCCGCTGCATCAGCCCGGCAACGACGATTTCGTCGCGGACCGAGTCGCCGGTGACCTGCAGCCCTTCGTAGCATTCGAGGCCGGACAGCGCGACGGTCTTGCTCGCCGCGACGGCGCGCGCCACGGCGAGCCCGTCGTCGCACGTCCTCGCGCCGGTGCGGCCTCCCGGCACGCCCAGCTCGACCAGCGCGGTCAGCTTGCGCGACATCGTCTGCGATGCGGCGAGGTTCTCGATCGCTGCCAGTTGCGCCCGCGAATCGACGAGGAAATGAAACTCGAGGTCGGGATGCGCTTCGTGGAGGCGAATCACCGCTCCGACCTCGGCTCTACCCAGCAGTTGATTGGCCATGATGACGCGGCGCACGCCGAAGCGCACGCAGAGGCCAAGCTGCTGCACGTTGGCCACGGTGATTCCCCAGGCGCCTGCGGCGAGCTGCTGCGCGAAGATCTGCGGCGCCATCGTCGTCTTGCCGTGCGGTGCCAGCAGCACGCCGGTCGACGCGGTGAAGTCGCGCATCCAGGCGTGATTGTGCGCGAGCGCTGAATCGCGGATCAACGCCAGCGGTAGCGGCAGGTCGCCAGCAAGCACGCTCCAGCGCTGCGCACCGATCTCGGAGATCGACAGTGAGGGACTGGAAAGCGGATAGCCCTTGGTCGTGGCGTCGAGCGTTTCGGAAAGGATCGGATCGAGATTCATCGTGGGGCCTTTAGCTACCCTTTAGCTACCAAGTCGCAAGTTCCGTCATCCCCGCGAAAGCGGGGATCCATTTTGACCTTGACGGTCGCAACATGGATTCCCGCTTTCGCGGGAATGACGACAAAAAAGTCTTCCGCGAACTGTTGATTCTGCACATTAGAGAATATCGTCGCGGATGCAGGCCTTGAATCGGCCCGGCGCCAATTCGCGCAATGCCGGCACCGCTGCCGCGCACGCGTCCAGCGCGTACGGACAACGGGTGCGGAAAACGCAGCCCGACGGCGGATCGATGGGGCTCGGGATATCGCCCGCGAGCAGACGGCGGTCGCGGCGCGCTTCCGGGTCCGGCCGCGGTGACGATTCGAGGAGCGCTTCCGTGTAAGGATGCTTCGGCGCTCTGTACAGTTCCTTCGCCGGCGCGACTTCCATCACTTTGCCGAGATAGAGCACGACGATCCGATCGCACAGGTACTCGACGACGTCGAGATCGTGAGAGATGAACAGCATGGTGAGGCCGAAGCGCTCGCGCAAGGCGGAGAGCAGATTGATGACCTGCGCCTGAATGGAGACGTCGAGCGCGGACACCGGCTCGTCGGCGACGATGAATTGAGGCTCGACGGCAAGCGCGCGGGCGATGCCGATCCGCTGGCGCTGCCCGCCCGAAAATTCGTGGGGAAAACGCTGTGCGTGCTCGGGCGCCAGACCGACCAGCGACAGGAGCTCCGCGATCCGCTCGCGGCGAGCGGCGCCTTTGTGGAGGCCGTGCGTGGCCATCGCTTCGTCCAGCGTATCGCCGACGCGCCGGCGCGGGTTCAGACTCGCGTACGGATCCTGAAAAATGATCTGCAGGCGACGGCGATAGGGACGCATGGCGCGCGGGGACAAGGGCGCGAGATCGTCGCCCTCGAACCATACTTCGCCGGCCGTCGGCTCGATCAGCTTCAGCACCGAGCGTCCGATCGTGCTCTTGCCCGAGCCCGATTCGCCGACGAGGCCCAGCACCTCGCCGTGTCCGATCTCGAAACTGACGTCATCGACGGCGCGCACCGGGCGGTCGCCATGGCCGAAATATTTCTTGAGGCCGCGGACCGCCAGCATCGGCGCGCTCATAGTCGGATCCCGGCTCGCATATGTAACCGTCGGAATGACGCCATACCGAAGGGCGAGCTCAAAGCATGCCCCAGCGTATGCAGCGCGAGCGCTGGCTTGGCGGGACTTCCGCAAGCGGCGGCATCGCGGCCGAGCACTCGGGCAGCACCAGCGCGCAGCGCGGGGCGAACGCGCAGCCGGGCAGAGGATCAAGCGGGCTCGCTACCTGACCGGGGATTGCGTTCAGCCGCCTGCTCGTTGCGGCCATTGCGGATGCATCGTCCGATGTTTCGTCGAGTGCACGCCGAGGCAGGCACTCGAGAAGGCCGCGCGTATAGGGATGGCGCGGTCTCCTGAACAAGGTGTGGACGTCACCTTCTTCGACCACGCGCCCGCTATACATGACGACGACGCGGTCGGCGATCTCGGCGACGACGCTCAGGTTGTGGGTAATGAACAGGACCCCCATGCCGATATCGCGCCGCAGCTTGTCGAGCAGGGCGAGAATCTGCGCCTGGATCGTGACGTCGAGCGCGGTGGTGGGCTCATCGGCGATCAGCAGCGACGGATTGCACGACAGCGCCAGCGCGATCATCACCCGCTGCCGCATCCCGCCCGACAATTGATGCGGATATTCGTTGAGCCGCTGTTTCGCGGCGGGGATTTCGACGAGCTCCAGCATTTCCAGCGCGCGCTTCATCGCCGCGGCGCGGTTCATGCCAAGGTGCAGCGCTACGGTTTCCGCGACCTGATCGCCGATCGTAAACACGGGATCCAGGCTCGTCATCGGCTCCTGGAAGATCATCGCGATATCGCGACCGCGGAGCTTCCGCAGCGCCTTGACCGGGAGCTTCACGAGATCGACGACCGCGCCTTCACGGGTTCGGAACAGAATCTCGCCGCCGACAATGCGTCCGGGAGGATTCGGAATCAGCCCCATGATCGAGAGGCTCGTCACCGACTTGCCGGAGCCCGATTCGCCGACGACGGCAAGCGTTTCTCCGGTGTTCAGCGCGAACGAGACGTCCTCGACAGATTTGACGACTCCCGCGTCGGTGAAGAAATGGGTCCGCAGGTGTTTCACCTGCAACAATGGGGCGGCGGTGTGCGCAGCGTTCACCATGATCCCATCACCTCTCGATGCTTCGAATCGAGCAGGTCCGGGAAGGCGGTGTGTGCGGGTATCGCCACGATCACATCGCCTTCCGCAGCTTCGGATCGAGCAGGTCGCGGAAACCGTCGCCCACCATCTGCAGCGACAGCGCGGCAAGCACGATCGCGACACCTGGAAACACGACGAGCCAGATCGCCTGATGGGCGAATTGCTGGCCGCTCGCGATCATCGTGCCCCACGTCGGCAGGTCGGGCGGAACACCGACGCCGAGGAACGACAGGCCAGCTTCGGCGAGCACCGCGTAGGCGAAGATGAACGTCGCCTGCACCAGGATCGGCGAGGCGATGTTGTTCAGGATGTGGATGAACAGAATCCGCCACGTCGAGACGCCCAGCGCGCGCGCCGCCTCGATGAACAGCAGTTCGCGGACGACCAGCGTCGATGCTCGCACGACTCGCGCCACGCGCGGCGTATAGACGATCGCCAGCGCGAGAATCACGTTGGTCATCGATGTGCCGAGCACCGCGACGAGCGCGATCGCCAGCAGGATGTCGGGGAACGACATCATCGCGTCGACGAGGCGCATGATCGGCCCGTCCAGCCGGCGGAAGAATCCGGCGGTGAGCCCCAGAAGCACGCCGCCCGTCACCGAGATCAGCACGACCAATGCGCCGATCGTCAGCGAGTAGCGCGCACCGAAGACCACGCGGGAGAACACGTCGCGGCCCAACTCGTCGGTGCCGAACCAATGAGCGGCTCTCGGGCTTTGGATGCGATCGCTGATTTTCATCGCCATCGGGTCGTAGGGCGTGACCCACGGCGCGAAGAGTGCGAGAAGCGTGACGACCACCAGGATCGCCGCGCCAGCCAGCACGAGCTTGCGCCGGAACAACTTGCGAACGATGATCGCCGACGGGCTGCGCGACGGCGCGCCGATCACGGGAATGATAGCGACCGAGGTCATCGCCTCAGTACTTCACGCGCGGATCGACGACCAGGTACAGAAGGTCGATTGCCAGGTTGATGAGAACGTAGAGTCCCGCGATCACCAGCAGTGCGCCCTGGATCACCGGATAGTCCCGGCGCAGGACCGCGGAGACGACAAGATTGCCGACACCGGGCAGGCCGAAGACCGTTTCGGTCACGATCGCGCCGCCTATCAGCAGGGCGAACGTGAGGCCGAGCACGGTGAGCACCGGGATCAACGCGTTGCGCAGCGCGTGGCGCAGGATGACGCTTGCTTCGGACAATCCTTTGGCGCGAGCGGTGCGGATATGATCGTCGCCGAGGACGTCGAGCATGCTTGCCCGTGTGAAGCGGAGAATGAGCGCCGAGTTGACCACGCCGAGCACGATCGACGGCAGCACCAGATGATGCAGGCGATCGCTCAACGGCGCGCCGGGATCGCCGTAGCCCGCGACGGGAAACCAGCCGAGGCTCACGGCGAATATCTGCATCAGGATCAAGCCGAACCAGAAGCTGGGGATGCTGGCGCCCAGCATGGCGAATCCCGAAAAGAACTGATCGATGGTCTTGCCGCGCCAGACCGCGGCGATGATGCCGCAGGGAACGCCGATCAAGGTGGCGATCGCAATCGAGAACAGCGTCAGGAAAAAAGTCGGTTCCGCGCGCTCGAGCAGCGCCTGCGTTACCGGTCGCTGCAGAAAGATCGACTGGCCCAGATTGCCGTGGACCAGCTCGCCCAGCCAATAGCCGAACTGCAGCGGCAGCGGCTTGTCGAGTCCATAGGATGTGCGCAGCTTCGCGATGTCGGCCGCGGTCGCCTGATCGCCCAGCATGACCGCCGCAGGATCGCCGGGTGCGAGCCGCGTGATGAAAAAGACGATGGTGGCCACCAGCAGCATCACGATCACCATGCCGGCGAAACGCGAGGCGAGATACCGGGTCATGCCGTGCGGCTGCCTCACTTGTCCAGCCACGTGTTCCAGAAAAATGGCCATGGCATCGCCACGTAACCCTCGAGCTTCGGCGAACGCGCGGTCACGCTGTTGAAATACCCGACGCGAATGTATGGCACCTCGGTGAACACGACCGCCTGCACGCTACCCCACAGTGCTCCGCGCTTCTTCGGGTCGGCTTCGGCGTTGAGCGCCGAAAGCGCAGCCTCTTTCGCCGGCGAGCTCCACCAGCCTGGCGCGCCATCTCCGAGCTGCGGCGGCGTCAGCGTTGGATCGGGCAGCACGGCGGAATGCGTGATGTAGATGTCCCACAGCGCGGGATCGTTGCGACGCTGGATGAGCGTCGACCAGTCGACTACCTGCATGTCGACCTTGAACCCGGCTGCCTTGAGATTTTCCGCCATCACCAGCGCCATCCGGTAATGGAAGTCGTATTGCTGACTGGTGAGAATCTTGATCGGCGTGCCGTCGTACTTGCCGTTTGCGACCAGCGTGGCCGCCTTCTTGGCGTCGCCCTTGCCGTAGTTCTCGGTGCCGGCGGTCGAATAGAACGGCGTGTTCCTGGCGTAGTGGCTGGCCTCCGTCGTGTAGAACTTCGGGTCGCCGAAGCCGGCGCCCATCATGTCGGCGTTGTTGAGCGCCGCCTCGACCGCTTGGCGCAGCGTGACGCTGGTGAGCGGTCCCTGCTTGGTGTTCAGTACCAGGTATGGAAAGCCGAACGGCGAGGTCAGGACGGGCTTCACGTTGGGCGCGGTCTCGAGCCGCGCATACGACTCGACCGGCAGCAGGTCGGCGAACTGGTATTGCCCCGACAGCGATCCTTCGACTCGCGTATTGGCGTTGGGCACGGGAATGAAACGCAGCTCATCGATCCATGCTTCGCGTTTGCCGGCGTAGCCGCTCGCGGGTTCCTTGCGCGCGCTGTAACCGTCGTAGCGCACCAGCTGCACGTACTGGTCGGGCTTGCGCTCCTTGAACATGTACGGTCCGGTGCCGATGAATTGGGTGAGCGGCGTGGCGATCGAGTCCTTCGCCATGATCGCCGCGAAGCCGTTCGGCAATGCGAGGTGCGCGAGCAAGGGCGCGTAGGGCCGGTTGAGGGTGATGACGATTGTGTTCGGACCCTTGGCCTCGAGGCTCTTGATCTCCTTCGCCACGGCCTTGCCGCGCGACGCGGTATCCTGCCACCGCTTCAGCGAGGCGACGACATCGTCGGAAGTCATCTCCTTTCCGTTGTGAAACTTGACACCCTTGCGCAGGGGAATCGTATAGACGAGGCCGTCCTTCGAGATCGCCGGCATGCTCTCCGCCAGCATCGGCGTCACGTTCCAGTTGGCATCGAAGGTGTACAGCAATTCGTAGACGTGCTGTGTGATGATGCCGACCAGGTCTGCGGTCGACGCCATCGGATCGAGCGTCTGCGGCTCGCCGATCATGGCAATGTTGGCGGCGCCGCCCCTGACTGGCGCGGCCAGCGCGGACCCGCCTGCGAATCCCAGCGCGGCGGCGACGGCGACAGCGGCGAGAGCAACGCGTGATGCCGAGTGCGAAAGACCGAACTGTGAGGACCACAGGTTGCGGATGGCTGTGCGAAACATGACTCCTCCTTGATGTGCACGCCGCGGCGAGCGATGTGACGACGGCGCTCTGCCTCGACGGTTGCGTGGCGCGTGGATCGATGCGTATGTAATTAAATTACAGCCGCCGGCGAGTGTACGCCTTTCCCGAACAGCGTCAAGGGCGTCGATGGAACACGATTTCCTCATAGATAAACTCACGGGATAATCGAAAACGTCAGCGCGGCGAAGGCCCGGCTGGTCTCGACTCGGCGAATCGGGTAATCTGTAATTTAGTTTCACCCGTCCGGTCACGGACGGACACGAGGGCACATGGCGTCACAACCACCTAATCATGGGAGGATCCGATGGGCGTTGAATTCCTGGGAGGAACCCGCACCGGCGCCGGCGGGCAGCCGCTGCCGTTCTCGCCTGCGGTGAAGGCCGGTCCGTTCGTATTCGTGTCGGGGCAGGTCGCCATGGGCGACAACGGCGAGTTAGTGCCAGGGGGCATCGAGGCGCAGACGCGGCAGACGTTAAAGAACGTCGAAAAAGCGCTTGCGTTTGCCGGATGCACGCTCAAGGATGTCGTCAAGTCCACGGTGTGGCTGGACGACGCGCGCGACTTCTGGACGTTCAACCGCGTCTACGCCGAATTCTTCTCCGAAAACAAACCGGCGCGATCGACGACGCAGGCGACGCTGATGATCGACGCAAAGGTCGAGATCGAAGTCATTGCATACCAGGCTTAGCGAATGGGCGCCTCTGCAGCTGACGCTGGGCGGGACGCAGCAGCTCTACGGTCAATCTTCACCATGACCTGGGATCGGGGCCAGGAAAGCCGTGTGCAGGTCCCGGTTGCGAAGTGTCATGGCTGAGAAGAAGATGGCGTTGCCGCGATCGTGAAACCGGAAAACGAATGAGCGGAATCTCCGTTGTCAATCACGCCGATGGGCACCCGATGCGTGTCGCGCCCATTGTCGGGCTCGCCTTTGCCGTCCTGATCGCGGGTTGTTCCAGCAGCAACCGGGCGCCGCCGGGTGCGCAGCCGCCAAGCGCAGCCGAAGCGGTCGCGCCGGTGGCTTCTCCGCCGCCGGCGCCGAGCACGCCGGCGCAGGCCGCTGCAACACCGAGCGGCACCGCGTTGCCTGAGCCTGCGAATCCGCCTGCCAAGCAGCCGGCTACCGCTAGCCAGAGCGCCGTGAAGCCCGCACCGCCGGCCGCAAAAGCTCCCGCAGTCGCCGCTAAAGCTCCGGCCGCGCAGGCGCCGAAAAGCATCGCTCCGGACGTTGCGAAAAAATCATCACCTACGCTCGACCTGACATCGCTGGAGCAGCGCCTCAAGGACACCAACGCGATCGGCGTGCTCACCAAGATCGCGCTGAAGAACCAGGTCGACGACCTGCTCGACCAGTTTCGGGCGTTTTATCAGGGGAAGCTCAAGACCACGCTGGCCGAGCTGCGGCGACCGTACGATTTGCTGGTCCTCAAGGTGCTCGCGCTGCTGCAGGACAGCGACCCGCCGCTCGCATCCGCGATCGCGGCTTCGCGCGAAGCAATCTGGGACATTCTTGCCGATCGGGCGAAGTTTGCGACTGTCTCCTGACCTGCAAATCGTTAATATCGTCATTCCCGCGGATGCGGGACTCCATTGGCTGTTGACGGTCGCAAAATGGATTCCCGCTTTCGCGGGAATGACGCGAGTCCTACGAAAACTGTCACTTACTGTAGTTCGGTAAATGGATTCACGCTTCGCGAGAATGACGCGAGTCTTACGAAAACTGTCACCTTAGTTCGGTAATTCTTAGTGGGAGAAGTCATGCGCAAATGCTTGCCCGGCAGGATGGTGATCTTGACGGCCGTGTTCTTGGCTGCCTCCGCGCTCGCTGCCGACGACGCATCGGTGAAAAAGGATCTGTTCACCGTGATCACATTGCAAGGACTGCCATGCGGCGAAGTCGTCAGCGTCACGACGCGAGGCGACAACGACCATGTCGCCTCATGCAAGGACGGCAACCGCTATCACGTGTTCCTCAACTCCGCGGGGCGCGTGGTGGTGGAGAAGCAATAACGGAGCAAGCGCTGCGGCCGCGATCGGGTGACGGGCGCGAGCCGGCCGCTACCGCATAATCACACGGGATTCGTGGTACAATATTCTCGTGTCTTTTTGACGACCGCAGCCCGGACATGAAAAACGTCACCATCACGCTCGATGAAAAGACCGCCGCCTGGGCGCGCGTCTACGCCGCCAAGCGCAACACGAGTGTCTCGCGCCTGGTCGGAGAGATGCTGCACGAGCGCATGGGCGAGCTGCACGAATATGATCAGGCGATGCGCCGGTTCCTGGCAAAGGCCCCCGTAAGGCTGAATCGCGCCGGCAAGCGCTATCCGCAACGAGACGAGTTGCATGACCGCGCCCGTCTTCGTTGACACCAACCTTCTGGTCTACGCGCGCGACGCGGGCGAACCCGTGAAACAGGCGCGGGCGGCGGCATGGCTCGAGTTCCTGTGGCAGGAGCAGCTCGGCCGCACCAGCATGCAGGTCCTCTCCGAATACTACGTCACGCTCACGCGCAAGCTGACGCCCGGCATTGCTTCGGCAGAAGCCTGGGACGACGTGAGTGCGCTCCTCACGTGGCGCCCGCAGGCGATCGACGAAGCGGTCTTGCGACGCGGACACGAAATTGAGCAGAAACATCGCTTGAGCTGGTGGGACAGCCTGATCGTTGCCGCCGCGGCCGCGCAGGGCTGCGCGCTTCTGCTCTCCGAGGATCTGCAGGACGGAGGCGCGTACGCGGGTGTCACGGTGCGCAGCCCTTTCACGCTGTCGGTTGACGAGCCGGCCGCGACATACGCGACCGTCACGACCGCGGCGCGCGGACATCCGCCTCGCGGCCGGCCGAAGCGCGCGACGCCGCGACCTGCGCGCTGACCAACGCTACGCACACCTCTTGACCTCCGCCCTACAACATTTCGCGGCCATTGCTGCGACCGCGCGCGCTCTGTCGCTGACCTTCGCCGCGCTGATTGCAATGCCCTCCCTCGCCTTCAATCTCGAAGGTCACCGTGGCACGCGCGGACACGCGCCGGAGAGCACGGTCGCCGCGTTCCGCCAGGCGCTCGCGATCGGCGTGACCACGATCGAGACCGACATGGCCGTCACCAAGGATGGCGTGATCGTGCTCTCGCACGACCCGTTTCTCAATCCCGACATCGTGCGCGGCCCCGACGGAAAGTGGCTCGCCGCCAAGGGCCCGCCGATACACTCGCTCACGTTCGCCGAGCTCGAGCGCTACGACATCGGGCGCCTCGATCCGTCGAGTCAATATGCGAAGCAGTTTCCGGAGCAAGTGCCCTCCGACGGCGAGCGCTTCCCGAAGCTCACGCAGCTCTTCGACCTGGTCAAGGCGAGCGGCAAGCCGGTGCGCCTGGACATCGAGACCAAGATCACGCCGACGAGCGGCGCCGACACGCCCGACGCCGCGAGCTTCGCGCGGCTCGTCGTCGACGCCGTGCGCGCGGCGGGGATGGAAAAGCGCGTGACGGTGGAATCTTTCGACTGGCGCACGCTGATCGAGGTCAAGCGCCTCGCGCCCGAGATCGAGACCTCGTGCATCACCATGCAGGTGAAGGATTTCGATACCGTGAGCGCGCCCAACGGCGGCGCGTCGCCGTGGCACGCGGGGCTCGATCCCGCGAAGCACGGTGGATCGCTGCCGGCGCTCACCAAGGCCGCGGGCTGCGGCGTGTGGGCGCCGTTCTGGCGCAATCTCACGCCGAAGGATCTCGCCGACGCGCATGCGCTCGGCGTCAAGGTGCTGCCGTGGACGGTCAACGATCCCGAGGTGATGCGGCAGCTCATCGACATGGGCGTCGACGGCATCATCACCGACTACCCGGATCGGCTGCGTTCGGTGATGGCGGAGAAGAAGATCGCGCTGCCGTGACGCCGTGTGCGAATAAATTCGCACCCACGAACTGCACGTCTCATGCTCACCCCAGCCGCACGACGATCTTGCCTCGGCCGTGGCCGGTTTCCATTGAACGCTGGGCCGCGGCCACGTCTTCCAGCGCGATGGTGCGCTCGATATGCGGCCGCAATCCCCGCTCGCGCACGAACTCGAGCAGCCGCCGCCACATGCGCTCGTCGTTCTTGAGCGAGAACGGGACCGCGCGCTGGTGCGACGTGAAGCGCGCGAACAAGGCGAACGCCACCGTGTCGACGAGCGCCGCCGCGTTGCCACTGGTGTTGATGTAGACGCCCGTCTCTTCGAGCAGCGGGCGCGCGGCTGAGAAGGTCGATACGCACGCGGCATCGAAAATCACGTCGAACCGATCGGCGCGATTGCCGCGCCGGGTGAAGTCCTCGCGGGCGTAGTCCACGACCTCGTCGGCGCCGAGCTCGCGCACGAACGCGGCGTTCCCCGCGCTGCACACCGCGACCACGTAGGCGCGAAAGCTCTTGGCGATCTGCACCGCGAAGTGACCCACGCCGCCGGCCGCGCCGGTGATGAGAACCCACTGGCCCTCGAGGACATGCGACTCGTCGGTGAGCGCCTGCAGTGCGGTGCCGCCGGCGACCGGAAGACACGCCGCCTGCGCGACGTCGAGGTCGTGCGGAATCGGCAGCACGCGATCGTCGGGCACGACAATGTAATCGGCGAGCGCGCCCTCGCGTCCGAACGATGAGAGCGAGCCGAACACGCGCTCGCCGACCCGCCGCATGCTCGCGCCTGCGCCGATTTCCACGATCTCGCCCGCGAAATCGGTGCCCACTCCGCGCGGCGGCTGCCGGAAGAGCGGAAGGTAGCGCAGGTGGCCGGCGCGGATCTTCCAGTCGAGCGGATTGAGCGCAACCACCTGCACGCGCACCTTGACCTGACCCGCGGCCGGCGAGGGTTGGGGCAGCTCATCGATCCGGAGGACATCCGGTGGGCCGTAGGCGTGGAATCGCAGCGCGCGCATGGAGCTGATGGTAAACCCCGGGCCCGCGAAAGCGAAACAGCGAAACCGGGGAAGGCCGCGATTTTCGTAGGGCCGAATTCATTCGGCCGCGCCGGTGGATGCGACAGTGCGTGCGAATAAATTCGCACCCACGAACCGCCCATCACCTCGTCGGGCGCGCCCAGCCTCGACAGCCGTTGAGGAACAGGTTCACGACGTCGCGCG
>DATMNH010000106.1:0-14158 GCA_035568975.1 Casimicrobiaceae bacterium | reverse complement strand
GCGCTGCTTTTCGCTGATCTCCTGCCAGCGACGCTTGTCGGCGGCGTAGCGCGCGATAATGCGATCGAGATCCTGCTTTTTTTGCACCACCGATGCGTTCTGCACCTCCAGCTCTGCCTGCAACCTGCCGAGCTCCTGCTGTTCCGCCGCCGGCAGGCCCTTGGCGCCAAGCTCGACTTTGTGCTTTTGCAACTCAGCCTGACGCTTGGCAAGCGACGCCGTGTAGCTGCGGGCGATTTCCATCTGCTGCTCGAGCGCCTGGCTGGCGCGGTTGCGGGCGAGATCGATCTCGGCCTCGGTGGTGTACGAGTCGAGGAGAATCCGATCCTTGCGGGCCTGTTCGGCGTCCGCTTTGCCTTTTTCTCGCGGGCGCTCCTCTTCGGCGGCCTTTGCCGCGAGCTCCTCTTGGCTCGGAGGCGCCTGAAGCGTTTTGAGCACGCGTCCCTGGTTGTCCATGACCGTCACCGGCGAGCCTTGGGCCCGCGTGGGCGGGTCGGCTGCGCGCGCGGGCAGTGCCACAAGGAGCGACACAAGGCACGGCGTAACAAAAAGGCTGTGCAGGTAAAACCTGAACATCGTTGGCTCCATCCTTATCCGAAAGCGGCGTTCACCGGGGCATTACCACAGCCGTTGCGGCCGTTGCTCCACCCTTCACGCATGCAAAGTGACGCTCCCATAATAATACGACACCCGCAGTCGCATATCCCGACTTGCGCCGGATAGATGGATCGTTTTGCAAGGCGCGTATCAGTTGCAGCAAACCGCCGCGCTGCCGCCGAAGAGTGCTTATTGGCCGCGCGGCCGGAACCACGCGGCCGCGCGCGCGTGCTGCAGCACTGCGCGATTGACCAGGAATTCGGGAACCTGCCCGTTCAAGGCATCGACGATGCTCCGCAGACCAGTCGACGCCATGTTGTGAAAGCACTCATCGGTCCAGCACAAGGAATGCGGTGTGACGATGACGTTGTCCATTGCCAGGAGGGGATTTGCCGGATCGACCGGCTCCTGCTCGAAGACATCGAGTCCGGCCCCGGCGATGCGGCGTTTCTGGAGCACTTCTATCAACGCCTTTTCGTCCACGATGGGTCCGCGGGCGACATTGATCAAGTACGACGTTGGCTTCATCTTTGCCAACTCCTCCGGACCGATCAGGTGCCGAGTGTGCTCGTTGAGCAGGCAGCAGACGACGACGAAGTCGGATTCCCGCATCAACGTGTCCAGGTCCACCTTGCGCGCGCCGATATAGCCAAGCTCGACATCGTTGGCGGCCGGGTCGGCCGCCAGCAGCTTCAGGTCGAAAACGCGCGCCATTCGCAAGAGCTCCTTGCCGATCCCGCCGGCACCGACCACGCCGAGCGCACGGCCGGAGAGTCCCAGCCCCATGTTGTCCATCCGCTCGTGCCAGCGCCCGCTGCGGGTGAGCCGGTCCTTGAGGAAGAGCTTGCCGGCAAGCGCGAGCACGAACGTCAGCGCGGTCGTCGCGACCGGCCGTGGCATCGACGTCGGCGTGTTGGTCACCAGCACGCCGGCGCGAGTCATCGCCGCGACGTCGACCGTGTCGTAGCCGACACCGTGCCGCGCGACGACCCGCAATCGGCAGTCGGCCCGCTCGACCGCAGCGGCGGGCACGCGCGCAATGTTGACGTAGAGCGCGTCGTATTGCGCGGCAAGCTCGGAGCCGATCTCGGAGACGACCGCGGGAAGATATTCCCATTGCAGACTCGAATCGCGGTCGAGAATCTCGAGCGCGGCCAGGCCGAACGCGGGCTTTCCGCGGCTGTCGAGAATGTCGCGCGTCAGGCCAACGCGGAATTTTGGGTTCACGTGGGCAGTCCTTGATCCGTTCCCGCGTCATCGAACGCATCGCGAAGAACATTCAGGCCGCGGCGCAAAGCATCCTGCAGCAGCAGATGATCGATGCCGTAGGCCATGAGACGAAACCCTTTCGCCGAGTATTCGCGCGCCCAGACGTCGTCGATGGCAAGAATCGCCGCGGTCTTGCCGTGGGCGGCGCAGGCGGCGACGATGCGATCGACCCCGGCCAGGTAATCGCGATGTCCGAACTGTCCCGGGATGCCCATGAAATTGGTGAGATCGAACTGACCGATCCACAGCGCGTCGACGCCGGCCACCGCGGCGATCGCCTCGACGTTACGAAGACCTTCATCGGTCTCGATCTGCGCAATGAGCAGCGTGCGAGCATGCAACGCGATCATCTTGCTGCCGATGTCTCCGCCCTGGTAGTCGTCGTGCGCGAACCCGAACGCGGCCCCCCTTCGGCCCTGTGGTGGATAGCGAGTGCACGAAACGTGATATTCCGCCTCGGCGCGGGTCCCGACCATGGGCACCATAACGCCGAGCGCCCCGATGTCCAGCGCCCTGGCGATGAAATGATAGTCGCCGCGCGGCACGCGGACCATCGGCACGAGCGCAAGTCCGCGGCACAATGCGAGCTGTATCTTCACCGTCTCGAATTCGAGACCCGTGTGCTCCATGTCGTAGAGCACGAACTCGGCGCCGGCATTCTTGCAGATCTGCGGCAGACCCGGCGAGAAAAACTCGAAGACCATAGCGCCACGCGCGCGACCGCCGCGCGAAAGCGTTTGCTTTACCGGGTTATCTCGCACTTGCCCCCCACCATTATTAGCGGCGAATCGTCGGGTGAGCGCTCGTTGATCGCGCGCCACACTTTTTCGCTCGTCAACGGCATATCGATGTGGCTGACGCCATACTTCGCGAGCGCGTCGATGACCGCGTTGACCACTGCCGGCATCGCTCCGTGGGTACCGGACTCACCGACACCTTTCGCGCCTAGCCGGTTGAAACGCGTCGGCAGGGATTGGTCGAACTCGGTGCCGATCGAAGGCATATCGGTCGCGCGTGGCATGGCATAGTCGAGAAACGACCCGCTCAGGAGCTGGCCGGTTTCGGAATCGTAAACGACGTTTTCGAGCAAGGCCTGGCCGACCCCCTGTGCGATGCCGCCGTGCATCTGCCCGTGAGCGATAAGCGGGTTGATGACGGTGCCGATGTCGTCCACCGCAACGATGCGCGTCAGTCGCACCGAGCCGGTGTGCGGGTCGACTTCAACCTCGGCTGCCTGACAACCGTTGGGCCACGTCTGGCCCGTCGCCGTCGCACTCGCCGACAGCGTGATCTCGCCGCCGGGCTCTTTGGCCGCGAGCGCAAAAAGCGACACGCTGCGGTCGGTGCCGGCAATGCGATAGCTGCCCGCATCGTATTCGATGTCGCTGGCAGCCGCCTCGAGTGCGCGCGCAGCAAGCTCGCGGCCGCGGGCGACGACCGCAATCGCGCCCGAAAGAACGGCATTGCCGCCGACCTGCAGCGAACGCGAGCCGCCGCTGCCGCCACCCGAACGAACGATGGCCGAATCGCCCTCGAACACGACGATCTGTGAAGGATCGATGTGCAGCGTGTCGGCGGCGACCTGCGCGAACGATGTCCGCAACCCCTGGCCCATCGACTGGGTACCGCATATGAAGCGCACGCTGCCGCCGCCCTCCACGACGACGTCGACTTCTTCGGTCAGCAAGCCGCTTCCGGTCGCCTCGATGTAGTTGGCGATCGCGTGTCCCAGAAGTATTCCGCGGCGCGCGGCGTCGACCTTGCGTGCTTCGAATCCGGCCCAGTCGATCGCTTTCATTGCTTTACCGAGCAAGACGTCGAAGGCGCCCGATTCGTAGGTCGCCTTGGCTGAATTGGTGTACGGCATTTGCTGCGGTCGGATAAAGTTGCGCCGCTTGAGATCGATCGAATCGAGGCCCAGCTCGAGTGCGCTCTTGTGCACCAGGCGCTCGATAAGAAAGCCCATTTCAGGGCGGCCGGCGCCGCGGTAGGCATCGACCGGTGCGGTATGCGTAAACAGCATCCGCACTTCGTGATCGATGAGCGGAATGTCATAGCAGCCGTTCGACGCCCGCGCACCCGACATCGCAGGCACCGCCGCGCCATAGAAGGAAAGATACGCGCCCACGTTGGCAAGTGAGCGAACTCGCATGGCGATAAATTTGTAATCGTGGTCGAGCGCGAGCTCGGCTTCCCAGACCTGATCGCGGCCGTGGACGTCGCAAAGAAAGAGCTCGGTTCTGTCGGCGAGCCACTTCACCGGGCGGCCGGTGCGTCGCGCCGCCCACGCGACAGCGGCGTTTTCAGGATAGCCATATGCGCGCGCGCCGAAGCCTCCGCCAAGGTCGTCGACCACCATCCGGACCTCGGCCTCGGGAACGCCCAACGAAGTAGCAGCGTCGGCTCTTGCGCGGTGCACGCCCTGCACCGGCGCATGGATCGTGTACCGGCCGGCCTTGGCGTCGTACTCGCCCAGCGCGCCGCGGACTTCGAGCGGATGTGCAATGACGCGGTTGTTGATCAGGCGAATGTGCGTCCGGTGCGCGGCATCGCGCATGGCCGCATCTACCGCGCCGATATCGCCATGACGGTAGTACGCGGCGATATTGCCATGCTCGGGCGTGAATGCCGGCGGCCAGACTTGAGGCGCATCGCTTGCTGCGGACTGCTCCACGGACACCACCGCGGGCAGCGGTTCATAGTCGACCTCAACCAGATCAGCGCCGTCCTTGGCTGCGTTGCGCGTCTCGGCGATGACCATCGCGACCGCGTCGCCCACGAAGCGCACGACATCGGTGCTCAGTGGCAGCCGCGGCGGCGCGATAATCGGCGAACCGTCGGGCCGCTTGTGCAGATGCATGAAAGGCATGCTGCAAAGACCGTCGGCGACCGCGTCGGCGCCAGTGAGGACAGCGATCACGCCAGGCGCAGCGAGGGCGTCTGCGGTGCCGATCGCGCGGATTCGCGCGTGCGGATGCGGAGATCGTACAAACCATGCGTGCGCCTGGCCCGGTACCGAAAAATCGTCAGTGAAGCGACCCTGACCGCGAAGCAGGCGATCGTCTTCCAGCCGGCGCAGCGGCTGGCCGATCCATGGCCTGTGGCCAATCTGCGGCGGAGTGTCCATGGAAGGTCGTGGTGGGCAAAAAATCGAAGCATAGCGCAGCAGGCACGGTTTGCGAGGCACAGTGCGCGGTTCGCGAAGCTTGATTGTGGAACTTCTGACTCAGTACGCTAAACTGATAAAAGTATCTCGCGCTACGATCGGTCCGCTCGGCGATCGTTCACTCCGACTCTGAAGCGACCTCACCATGAAATACAAAGACTATTACAAGATTCTCGGCGTGGCGCGTGACGCCAGCGCGGACGACATCAAGAAGGCATACCGCAAGCTGGCACGGAAATATCATCCCGACGTGTCGAAGGAGAAGAACGCAGAGGAGAGCTTCAAGGAAGTGTCCGAGGCCTACGAAACCCTCAGAGACGCCGAAAAGCGCGCCGCCTATGATCAGCTTGGCAGCCACGCCGCGGGTCAGGAATTTCGCCCGCCGCCCGACTGGAGCCAGCACTTCGGTTCCGGCGGGCCGTTCGATCAAGGGGGCCAGAGCGTTTTCGATGACATCGATCTCGCCGATTTGCTGGCCGGCCTCACGGGCGGACGCGCCCGCGGACGCACCGGCGGACGAGCGGCCGGCAGGGAAGGGCCGATTCCCGGATCGGATTACGAGGCGATGGTGCGCATTACGCTCGAGCAGGCTTTTCACGGCACCGAAATCGAGCTCGACTTGAGCGTGCCGGAATACGACGACCGTGGGGTCGCCCATCGCGTTCCGCATCGCATCAAGGTGCGCATTCCCAAAGGCGTGACGGATGGCCAGAAACTGCGCGTGCCGGGCAAGGGTGGAAAAGGCATGCAAGGCGGTCCGGCCGGAGACCTCTACCTCGACATCCAGATCCTGACCCACCCGCTGTTTCGCATCAGCGGGCAAGACCTCTACGTCGACCTTCCTCTTGCGCCGTGGGAAGCCGTCCTCGGCACCAGCGTGGAATTGCCCACGCTGGCGGGCGCGGTGGCGCTCAAGGTGCCCGCGGGCACGCGTGCCGGTCAGCAGCTCCGGCTGGCGGGCCGAGGACTGTCGCGTCCGGGCGAGAAGTCAGGCGATCTTTTTGCAATCGTTGCCATCGTCGTGCCGACAGTGGTCAGCGAAGGCGAGCGCACGCTCTTTCGCCAGCTGTCGGAATCGTCGAACTTCGATCCACGAGCCCACTTCAAGCTTGGAGCCCCCGCATGAACATCGACACCGCCGAGGCGCTGCGCCTGGATGAGCACAGTCAAGTTTCGTTTTCGCAACTGCTGGTGCTCTCCGGCCTGTCCGACCATGATTTGCGCGAGCTGGTGGACCACGGCGCGCTCACGCCGATCGATCCGACCGCGAGCTCGTGGATGTTCACGTCCTATTGCGTGGTCGTGGCACGCAAAGCCAGTCGACTGAGCCGGGATTTCGAGCTCGACGCACACGCCGTCTCGATACTGCTCGGCTTCGTGGAGAAGATCGAAGCGCTTGAAAGCGAGCTGCACGCGCTGCGCGCCGGTGCGCTGATACACCGAACTACCGTGGCAAAGGACCCGATCAGCCGTTGAATACGAACAGCGCGATCGTCAGCGCGATCCCGACGCCCCAGAGCAGGAAGCTGTTGTCCGACACGAAATAGGGATAGGCCATCAGTGCCACGCCAAGCAAGGCCGGCTTGAACGCCGACATTTTCCTTGCGTAGACGAGTGCGCCCATACCGATCGCGCCAAAAAGCAGCGACGCGAACAACGTGCCGGGCGATGGAAAGCTCATGCGCCGCCGCGCGCCGGACATGGCCGCGGAGCGACGCCGGCGTCAGCGGCGTCGCCTGCGGACACGCGATTTCCGACCCAGTGCGACCCAGTCGTGCGACCGGCGAGTCAGTTGCCCTTGAGCTGGGCGCGAATCTCGCCGCCCGGATTTTTCGCACTGTGAACGTTGACATACAGATTGCCGGCCTTGTAGGCCGCGTACTGCTCGTCCGTCAACTTCGCGTCCGGGGCGGCCGAAAAAGCGTTGTCGCCGCTCTTGGTGAATGGAACGATCACCGGGCCGTTGGCGCCGGCCGCACCCATGTGAATGTGCGAAGCGGTTGCGGTCATGTCTTTTGCCGTAATCGACGCCTTGACGCTGCGATCTGCACCAATCGTGACCGTGCCGGTGCCCGTTGCCGAGGTCGTAACCGCCGGTACTTCGTTGCTGCCCGCAAGGGTGACCGTTTCCGACATCGCGGCCATCGACCAGCAGGCGGCGATCACCGCCAGCCCGCTCGACAATAGGGCCGCAGCGATACGTTTGTGGGTTCGAGACAAGGTACGCATACGAAAATCTCCTTTGTGGTTGGAATCCGCGGCGCGTGCAACGATATCTCTCCCGACCATCTGGCCGCGGTGCCCGTAAGATACCACCGCGCGGCTGTGGGGAGGTAATCGCTGATATCGGGTCCTGCGGTACGGTGGCTACCGCCGCCCGGGTCGAACAAGGTGCCGCTATCCAGACCCGGCCCGCTATCCTCGACCACTCCCGGACCGCCGCGAACGCTTGATCGCGCCGGCTGGATTCAGGCGGATCAAAACTGGAACAGGTTCAGGAGATCGCCAATCGCGGGGCGGTTCGCGGGAACGTACCAGTCGGCCCCGGTCATATGAGGGTTGGGGAGGTTGTCGCGGCTGCGCTCGGACAGCGGCGCCAATCGCCAGTTGTGCTCGATGAATTTAAGCACCGAGGCATGATCGTAGTACGTGTGGTCGACATAACCGCGTTTGGCGAACGGCGAGATGGCGATCAACGGCACACGTGTCCCATCGCCGAAGAAGTCGAGAATCTGAACGTAGCCGCTGTCGTAGTAGCCGCCGCCTTCGTCGGTGGTGACGAGGATGGCGGTCTTGCTCCAGACTGTGGAATTGGCCTTCACCTTGGTGACCAGTTGCATCACAAACCTTTCCAGCGCCGCTACCGTCGAATACGCGGGATGGCCTGACTCGGGGTTGGGCGGGATCACGAACGACACCGCGGGTAAGGTTTTTTCGTCGTCGAGATCGCGAAACAGGGCGTCGACGCCTTGCAGGTTGCCGCGCAGCGACGTGGTCATCACTGCGGTGGAATGGGTGAGCGGGTCGCAGATCGAGCAATAAAGGTCCTTGTCGACTGCGCCGCCGATGCGTCCGCCGCTGTACCATTTCCACGAAACATTTGCTTTCGCGAGCGCGGTTCCGATGTTGGGGGCGAGTTGCGGGGGCACGATGAATTTCGCGCTACCTAGCTCCTTCGGCGTGCCGTCGAATGTATAGCCGGTATCGTAGTTGTTGACCAGATAGTAGCTGCCGGGCGCGCAGTTGCCATCCTTGAACACCTTGTACGGCAGCGCCGCAAGATAATCGCGGATCGTCTTGACGCCTGGTTGCATTGCGTCCGCGCACGCGACGTACGATCCGCTGCGGTAGCCCGAGTGCGTGTACCAGTTGTTGGTGCCGGGGCGAGGATCCGGATTCTCGATCTGCGACGAAGGCGGAACCGCGGGCTGCCCGCCGTCGAGATATACCGCGGCGTGCCCGGTGCTGAGCGCGATAAAATTGGCGCCGGTCCCGCCCATCACCGACTGGTGATAGTTGTCGCCAATGGCGAAAGTCTGCGCCAGTTCGCGGAAGTAGGGCGCGTCGCCATGGCTCATGCTGTAGAAGCCCATGGCGACGCCACCTTGATTGGTGCCCGAAGCAGGATCGTCGCGCTTGCGGGAGCCTTCGCCGGAGGTGAGCGCGACCCAGGTAAACAAATCCTTTTTTCCGCCGTCGATCTGCTGCCACATCTGGAAAAAACGGTGTACGGGATCGCCTACCGCAGCGGTGTACGGCGCATAGCGCGTGATCGGGAAGGGCCCGTTCGGAAGATCCGCCGGAAAGCGGGTATCGAGCGCGTATTGAGGAAGGTCCTTGGCGTAATTAGTGCCGGGTTGCGGCAAGGCAGTGAATGCTGCGCCGGTGGGCGGCGTTACCGAATAACGACCGCGAACACCGGCCTCGCGCTGCGCCGCATCGGCGAAATGCGGCCCCGGACCGCCGTCCTTGTTGACGATGCCGCGCGAGAGCAGATTACCGATCGATTGACCGGCGGCAGGTTCGTAGGTCGCGAACAGGTTATCGAAGCTCAGATTCTCGCCGACGACGACGATCAGATGCTCGATTGGCGTCAGCGTGGTTCGCGGCGTACTGGGTGGCGCTGCGACGGTCTCGGCATGGACCCCGGCGATGGCGAGGATCGCGGACGCGAAGCAGGGTACGAATGGCAGGGTCATGGAATGGCCGACAGCCGACGCGCATGGAGAACGCTGCTGCGCGACGGCGCGGCGCGATCAGGGAGGCGGTTGGACGCTGTCGCAGCCCATCCGTTTGACGTTTAATTCGAACACCCGATGCGTGGCGTCGTCCTGCGCGGGCTCGACCCAGATCACATCCGCCGTAACATACGCCCGGCGGAAACCCAGATACTTGCCGGCTTCCTGGTAATTCACTTCAGCACACACCGCGTTCTTGGCGGCATTCATGTGCGGGTTGCGAATCTGCATCGCGTCGGGGTCGGTCATCCGCGCTCGGATACGCGCCACGCCGAGCTCGGTCGCGGTGCTCTCTTCGGCGGGCGTCATCGCCGGTCGGTCGTGCAGATACCTGGCAAAGGCCTCCTCGCTTTCAGCGTGGGCCTGGACCGCTCCGACCTTCGCCGCATCGCGGTCCGCCCCCACGCGCTCTTCCAGCATGCGAACGGCCGCTGCGTTCTCGGTCTTCAGCTCTGCGTTGCGCTTCGCCTGGAACGCGGCGGTTTCGCGCGCCTTGCGATCGTTCTCGCTTTCGCAACCGGCGCAGGCCATGGCAATGCCGACGACGCAGCACAATGGCGCCACGCGCACGGTTTTACGGGCGATAAAACGATTCCCGGGATTCGAAGACTTACCGTCGGCCATCATTGGATGATAATGGAAAGCCCACGGACCCGACAGCGGGAGCGACGAATGGAGATCGAGAATCTGAGCTCGCCCGACGACGGCGTCGATGGCGGATTGCCAATCAACAAGCGCCGCCGCCGCGTCGCGGTGATCGCGATCCATGGCGTCGCCGATCAGAAGCTCGGCGATACCTGCCAGGTCCTGGCGGAGCTCCTGATCGCTCAAACGCCGAACGGCTTCGTCTACGAGCCTGGCGTGCGCCAGGACGAAATTCTGCAGGTGAAGCTGGTTGAGCCACTCCAGCCTACGGGCACGACGCGGGACGGCCTGCGCAAGCAGTTGCGGCAGTCAACCGGCTCGGATTTTCTGCGCCAGGGCGGGACAGCGGCGGGGGAAAAACGCCTGCTTGCCGCGCAACGCGCGCCGCTCTCCAAAGGCGCGGATTACACCGACTACCTGCTGGCCAAGGCGAAGCGCGAAGACGCTCCGATCGACACCTACACCGCCCCGTGCATTGCGATGACGCGACGCAAAGGCGCCACCGCCGATCAGGTCGATATCCACGAGATGTACTGGGCCGACCTGTCTCGACTGTCAGGCCTGGTGCCGCGTATCCTGACCGAGCTGTTCACGCTGCTGTTTCGGCTTTCATCGCTCGGGCGCGACACGGTTCAGGTTCAGGCCGCTTCCGAGGCTTACAAGGACGACCGGGTCTGGCGCGTGCTGGCTTCTTTGCAAACCTGTCTCGACTTCGCCTACTCGCGCATTCTCGCGCTGCTTTTCTTGCAGCTGGTCATGCTCGCGCTGATTCTCGTTCCGTTCGGCCTCCTGCTCTCGGATGCGACGCCGTTGCACCAGGCTGCGAGTGTGATCGCGGGTATGGCGGCCGGACTCTGGTATTTCTACCGTGCGCGCAATGCCGTGGTCGCGCTGGCGATCGCGGCCGTTGTCGGCGTTTGCCTGTGGATCGCGCCCGCCGCCTGGGTCGATGGCCTGGTATGGATCGCACTCCTGAGCCTGCTCTACGACTGGTGGATGCGAGTATGTGAAGAGCGTTTTACGCTGGTGCGCCCGTTCGGTTGGATCCTGTGGATAATTTCCATCGCTACCGTTATCGTGTTCGCGGCGAGGGCGACTTCAAGCGATCTCGCCATGTGGGTGTGGGGCGCGCTGAGCGCGCTCGAGGTGGTGCTGCTGCTCATTGTCATCTGGTGGACGTTCGTGGCGCCGATCATGCTGGTATGGCTTGGCGCAAGCATCTTCGCATCGCGTAGGCACGGCGCGGATGCCGCCGCCGGAGCGCCGGTCAGCGTTCGCGCCAAGTCCAGTGTCGCCACCGGGCGCACAGGGCTGTTCGTCTCGCTCGGCTTTTTCATCATCATTACGATGACCGCCTGGGCGCTCGTCACCACCGGCGTCGAGCGTGCCGTCGAGCACGTTCCGTATCATCCCATCCTGTTCAAGCCGGCGCCGCCCGTGGTGCCCGGAGACGCGATCGCGCCCGGGCAGACCACGGCGGGGATTTTTCTCGACGAGCGCTTCGTCAACAGCACATCCGGATTTTCGGTGATCGCCTTGTTGTTGTTCCCGCTGGTTCTCTATCTTGTCCTGATGCTGTTGCCCAGCGTGCTGGCGGAGCTGGGCCTTATCTCTCAACAGTTCGGGAGACTCGGCCGATGGTTGACGGGCGGCTATCGCGAGCTCGATCGTGTCTCGCTCACCTTTGTGGCCGCCGCCGTCGCTGCCGCGCTGCTGGCGGCAGTGGTGCTCGTCGCCGCTCGTTTCAGCGTCGATCTCTCACCGACCTGGTTTGGACGGCATCTGAAATTGTTTGGCGAGCTCTCGAAGAACTGGCTCAACTTTTTCGTGATCAGCGCCGGTACCGCCACGATCGCGCTCACTGCGGCCGGAGGAGTGCTCTCGCGCTATGTTCCGTGGCTGCGCGCGCCCCTGGATGCGGCGCTCGACGTGGACAACCATTTTCGTGAATTTCCGCGCCGCGCGATTCCCCGGGCGCGCATCTTTTCGCGTTACGTCGCGCTCCTGAAGCACGTCGCGGCGCAGAACTACGAGCGCATCGTGATCGTGTCGCACAGCCAGGGCACGGTCATTTCGGCAGACCTGCTTCGCTACCTGAAGGAACGGGCCGCGGATGCAGAAGCCAGCGGCAGGGACGACGAAGTTGCCCGGCTGTGGCGGGATGTACGCAGCAAGACAATGCTGGTCACCGCGGGGTGCCCCTTGCGGCAGCTCTACGCGGCGCGCTTTCCGGAAATGTATGACTGGGTCCTGCGCGACGACGGTACGAAAATGGGTCCAGCGGCCGCGGATGTCGGTGTCACGCTTTGGGTCAACGTCTACACGACTGGCGACTACGTTGGCCGCTGGCTGTGGTCGCGCACCGCACGCGGGGCCGAGTATCCCATCTCGCAGATTGACGAAATCCAAGGTGGCGAAACGTACACGCCTGCGAACATCGACGCGAGCGACTGGCGCACGCTCATGGGCCAGGCAACCGGGAAGGACGTCAGCATCGGCGCCGGCGCTCACACGCATTATTTCGCGCCGGGCCAGGTCGTCATGGCGTCGATCGTCGATGCGCTGATCGCCGAATAACGTGGCCGCGCGGGGAGGCTTGCCGGCATCAGCGGCTCGCGTCGGCGGCGGCTGCGGCCGGCGTGTTTTCCTTTAGCCAGATCATGGCGCCATGCACGCGGTCGTAGCCGCTGGGATGGTCGTAAAAAAGAAACTCCTCCAGCGCGCCGGGACTGAGCTTGCGGTAGGTCGACAGGCGCATGGCCGCCATCGCGAATCCCTGCGGTTCGCGCGCCGCGTTGAGTCCGAAAGCATCGGCTTCGGCCTCGGTGGTGCGGACGACGGTGTTGGTCAGTGGCGTCAGCAGGAACCAGACGATGGAAAAAATGCCAACCAGGAGCGGCAGCGCGGCCGGGTCGGCGCGGCCGCGCAATCCAAGCCGAGGGCCCCATCGGGCAAGCGCGCGCTCGAGTCCGATGTGCACCGCAGCGAACGCAATGCCGTAGAGCAAGCTGAAGTACACGGTCAGCTTGAACAGGTGATTGAGCACGTAATGGCCCATCTCGTGCCCGAGCACCGCCTTGATTTCGGGCAGCGACGTCTTGTTCAGAAGATTATCGTTCAGGCTGATGCGCGTGACTCCGAACATGCCGGAGACGTTGGCACTGATGCGCGTGGTCTGCTTGGATGCGTCGAACCATTCCAGGTGCTGGGTCGGGATTTCGTTGGCACGAGCGAGCGAAAGCAGCGCGTCTCGGGTCGGTCCGTCGGGCAGCGGCTTGTAGTCGTTGAAGAGCGGCGCGATGAAGACCGGCTCGATCATGGTCAGGAACAGCGAAAACAAGAACGCGCCTCCTGTCGCCCACACCCACCACCGTGCGCCGGCCCGTCGAATTCCGGCGTACAGCAGCGAAATCACGATCGAGCCGAGCACCACCGTGACCGCGAGCCCGATCAGCTGCTCGCCGAACCAGCCGGGCAGGCTCAGATTCGACAGCCCGTACTGGTGCTCGCGGATGAAGCTGCTGTAGACCGACTCGGGCAAGCCGAGGACGAAGCTCGCGACCAGGAAAAAAGCGCCATAGATCGCAACTTTGATCAACGGCCGTTGGCTGATCCGCTCCGCAAGATCGCGCATGCGCCGCGAAAACCCGCTGAACAGCAGTGCGGCAACAACCCCCAGGCCGTACACGAGGCGCCATAGCTGGAGCCAGTATCCACCTTCGAAGTACGCGTCGGAGAGGCTGCGCTGCTCCGGAGAGAGCGTATCGAGCCACGCGGCGGTCGCGCGGTCGACGTCGAATGCCGGACCCGGGGTGGCCTGTTCGGGCACATGCAGGCCCGGCGGCAAATCGCGCACGATGGCAGCTTCGGCAGCGGAGACCGCGGCGGCGGACCCGGCCAGCGCCAAGATACACGCGAGACGAAAAATAGATCTCATGGACGCTCAGCGCGCGTGAAATCCGCCCTCTTCGCGACGCAAGTGGCGGACCCGGCAGCGGCAAAAAGCGCGATGGCGGCGCCGAGTACTCTCATGGATCCTCCTTCGCCGCAAGAGCGCGAAAAAACATTGTGCCATAACGTGCGGCGGTCGCGTCCTGGGCCGTACAATTCCAGCGACGCCGGTTCTGGCCCATCGCTGACCCGGTCCCCGACGAGCGAACTCAATGCAATTCCGAATTCTTCCCGGCACCGAGCTCAACGTTTCCGCGACGACGATGCAGCAACTCGAGGAAGATATCGAGGC
>DATMNH010000105.1:0-4559 GCA_035568975.1 Casimicrobiaceae bacterium | reverse complement strand
CTCCGCCGCCAGGTCGGCGACGTGAACGACCGCCTTGGTCGCTATCATACGACCTAGAGGATTTTCCGAATCGGGGTGGAACGGGGTGTGTTGGCGAAAGCTTGCGAAGACGGCGGGCACATTGTGCTTGGCAACGGGGTGCAGGATCTCGCCATCCCAACGGTAGATACTTCCAAAGTTGGCGTCGCAGATGCGTACGGCGTTGTCGAGCATGGTGGCAAACACCGGCTCGAGCGCGCCGGGAGAGCTGCCGATGACCCGAAGCACCTGCGCCGTCGCCGTCTGCTGCTCCAGCGATTCCGTGAGGTCGGCGGTACGCTGACGCAGCTCGTTGAGCAGCCGCGCGTTCTCGATGGCGATCACCGCCTGGTTGGCGAAGCTCGTGAGCAGAGCAACCTGCTTGTCGGTGAACGGACGGACTTCCAGACGATAGACGGTGATCCCGCCGATCAGCTCGTTCTCTTTCAGCATCGGCACGGCGAGAAGCGTCCGCACGCCGCCAAGCTCGACCGCCGAAACGGCGGCCGGAAAGCGTTCACTGACGTAGACCTCGTCGGCGGCGAGGTCGGCGACATGAACCACGTTTTTGGTCGCGATCAAGCGGCCGAAGATGGTTTTCGGACCGGGACGGTACTCGGGCGACAGCCGGCGGGCTTCGGCAAAGGCCGCAGGCGCATTGTGCGTCGCGACGTGGTGCATGACCTCGCCGTCCCAGCGGGAAATATTGCCAAACGTGGCGCCGCAGATGCGGACGCCCTTCTCCAGCATGGCGGCGAACACCGGCTCGAGATCGCCGGGCGAGCTGCTGATGATCTGAAGAACCTCGGTCGTGGCCGTCTGCTGCTCCAACGACTCGGTCAGGTCATTCGTGCGCCGGCGCAGCTCGTTCAGCAATCGCGTATTCTCGATGGCGATGACGGCCTGATTGGCAAAATTCCTGACGAGGTCGATCTGCTTGTCGCTGAAGGCGCGCACTTCCTGGCGGTAGATGCCGAAGGCGCCGACCAGGTTGTCGTCCTTGAGCATCGGCACGACGAGCAGGGTGCGCGCGCCGGTCAGGCGGGCCAGCGCGGTGATGCCCGGGTCGCCATCGAGAAAGGCCGGATCCGTCCTGACGTCGACGGTGTGCTGCACCGCTTTCGTCGCCGCCAGCCGCCCGAGGGGATTCTTCGGCGCGAACCGCATCGGCCCGCTCAACCGCTGCTCGGCAAAGGCTTGCGGCACGTTGTGCATGGCGACGGAGCGGAAAGCGCCATCTTCGTGGAGCGCGAGCATGCCGAAATGGGCGGCGCACAGCTTTGTCGCATTCGCCAGGATGGTGTCGAACACGGGATCAAGCTTGCTCGGCGAGCTCGATATGACCCGCAGCACCTCCGCCGTCGCCGTCTGCTGCTCGAGCGACTCGGTAAGGTCAGCCGTACGCAGTCGCAGCTCGTTCAATAATCGCGCATTCTCGATGGCGATCACCGCCTCGGCGGCGAAATTCTTGACCACCTCTATCTGCTTGGCGGTGAAGGGGCGGACCTCCTGCCGGTAGATGGCGATGGCGCCGACCAGCTCCTCGTCCCGGATCATCGGCACGGCCGCGATTGTGCGCGCGCCGGATTGCTCGACCATGCCGACGACGTCCGGGGCGCCGTCGAGGTAGACCTGTTCGGCCTTCATGTCGGGAATATGCACGACCTGCCGGGTGCGGACGATGCGGAACAGCGGATTGACCGCGTTGGGAAGGATGACCGGCTGACGGTTCGTGGCTTCCGCCCGAGCGCGCGGAGCGCCGTACAAGGCGACGCGCCGGAATGCGCCATTCTCGTACAGGAGCAGGTTGCCGAACTTGCCGTCGCAGAGCCGGGTCGCGTTCTTCAGGATCGCGTCGAACACGGATTTGAGGTCACCCGGCGACCTCGAGATAATGCTCAGCACCTCCGACGTCGCGGTCTGCTGGTCGCGCGCTTCCTTCAGCTCGCGGGCGCACTGTTCGAGCGGGTGCCGCAGTTCGGAGGCCGGCGCGGCCTTCCCGCGGCTGGCGCCAGCCGTCCGACGGCGTTTCGGCGCGGCGGGCTTGCGCAGCCGCGCTTTCGGCGGCTTTCGGCTCGATCCCCTACGCTTCTTCGTCGCCTGCACCATGGGTCCGCCACCTGCCGCAAGTGCAGATCAAACGTAGCACACCCGGCCACGTGCGTCTGTGGCGTGGCCTTGTGCGCTCAAGAGCGCGGCGGGACGCCGGCGTCAGTCCTTGAACAAGGGCACTTCGTGCCGCCGTTTCGCGTCGTAAATGATCGCAGTTTCGATTCGGGTGACGCCCGGCTTGTTGGTGAATTTGTCGAGTGCGAGGTCCTTGAGATGCACAATATCTCGGGCAACGACATGGATGACGACATCCCAGCGCCCGGTGAGAAGAAACGCCGCGCGTACTTCCGGAATTTCGCCGACTGCCTGCATGAAGGCATCTACATTGCTGCGTTTGTGTTTCGAAAGTTCGATCATCAGCAGCGCTTCGATACCTATACCTAAGGCGTGTGGGTCGACTTCCGCATGAAGCCCGCGAAGCACGCCGAGTTCCCAGAGCCGCTTCACGCGTTCATGCGTGGATGAGGGAGCGAGGTCGACTGCCGACGCGAGCTCCTTGTTGGTCAGCCGCGCATCCTTCTGCAGAAGGCGCAGGATTTCGAAGTCCGTTCGGTCAAGGTCGGGTAAGATCGCCATTTGCCGCAAAATATTCGGTTGAATCGGCTATAAACTGCTTCATTATTCAATGAAACCTCCGGTTCGTCAAATGGAGTTCGGCAATGAGCTACCGGCTTGACCGTCTCAAAGAGATTTCTCCGGCCGATCGAGGCCGGTTCGAAGCGGACGGCTTCTTGATTGTCGAGCGGCTCCTCGAGGCCGAGCATATCCAAAACTTGCGCAGCCGATTTCCGCTCCTGTTCGCCGGCAAATTCGATACCGGCGTCTACCCGGATGAATGGTACTGGCGCGAAGGGATGAGCTTGCCCGATGTGACGCGGCACATGGCGAACGCGTGGAAAGCCGATCTGACTGTCGCGAATCTGGCGTTGTCCGAGAGTATCGGTCGCTTCGCGGCAGACCTTTGCGGCTGGAGTGGAGCACGTCTCGGGCAGGATACCATCTGGTGGAAGGCTCCGAAGACGAAGCCGATCGCCTATCATCAAGATACGTCGTTCATGGATTTCCTTGAGCCGTCTTCGACCGTGACTTGTTGGGTGACGCTTGACGACACGCATCGCGACGCCGGTACCCTGGAATACGCGCCAGGCTCCCACAAGTGGCCGCTGACGCGATTGCCCAGCGCGTTTCACGGGGAGGAAGACTATCGGGCGCAGATGGAGGCTGCTGCCAAGGCTGCAGGCGTCGAACCACCCAGCCCCTTTTTTATTGAAGTGCCCGCCGGCTCCTGCGTTTTCCATTGCGGCGAAACGTGGCACGGCTCGGCCGCCAATATCACCGGCGACCGAATGCGGCGTGCGATCGGTATCCACCTGCTGCCCGAGAACGTTCTCTTCAGCAATCGTCCCGGCGGCTACATTTATCGCCGTTATCAACGCACCGACGATCCGGTGCTTGATGAAAGCTATTTTCCGGTGGTCTGGTCCCGCTCCGGGCGCCGCACGAAATGGATTGAAGCTTATTGCGCGAGCGGCTTGCGTCACGCTGCGTAAGGAAACCGTGCAATGGCGACGCGGGCGACACACTATGCGAAGAGCGGCGACGTACACGTAGCCTATCAAGTCTTTGGCAGCGGGCCGATCGATCTGGTCCTGGCGCCGGGATTTGTTTCGCAGATCGAGAACTACTGGGACCAGCCCGATTTGGCGCGCTGGCTCCTGCGTCTAGGAAGTTTCGCCCGCGTGATAATGTTCGACAAACGCGGGACGGGCCTCTCCGACCCCGTCTCCGAGGTGCCGTCATTGGACCTGCGCATGGACGACGTCCGCGCCGTCATGGACGCCGTAGGAACAGAACGCGCGGCGCAGCTGGGCATATCCGAAGGCGGTCCGTTGGCGACCCTGTTCGCCGCGACCTATCCCGAGCGATGCCGGGGGCTGGTGCTGTATGGCAGCTTTGCCCGTTCCTCCTGGATTACCCCCGAGGGACTTGAGGCGTACCTCGGATATGTCGAGCGCGCCTGGGGGAGCGGCGGCAGTCTGCCGATGTGGGCGCCGTCGCGCAAAAGCGATCCGGCCTTGCAGCAATGGTGGGGCCGCTTCGAGCGACTTGGCGCGAGCCCGGCGGCTGCGATCGCGCTCGTGCGGATGATCGACAAGATCGATATCAGCGATATCCTGTCCTCGATCCACGTGCCAACCCTGGTCATCCACTGCACGGGGGACACGCTCATCAACGTGGAACATGGACGCATTCTCGCCGAACACATTCCGGGAGCACGATTGCTCGAGCTGCCCGGTGACGATCATCTCTTTTTCCTCCACGACCAGATCGGTGACGCGATCGAGGAGTTTTTGACCGGATCCATTTCCCCGGCAGAAAACCACCGTGTTCTGGCGACGGTGCTGTTCACCGACATCGTCGGCTCGACC
>DATMNH010000104.1:0-5102 GCA_035568975.1 Casimicrobiaceae bacterium | reverse complement strand
CGCGGGAATGGCGGAAGGTGAGAATCTCAGACACGAAGCTTCCGCCGATACACGTCACCCGCCGGAGCCCGAGAGCACCTCGCCGAACAGCTGCCAGGTGTTGCCGTCGAATCTCTCCAACTGCATCTGCTTGATCGGGGCGAAGTCGTTGGCGCTGGTCGAGATGGTGATGCCGGGTAAAAGCATCGGCAGCTTCAGACCGTGGATGCTCGCCGCCTGCTTCATCACATTCTCGCGGGTCAGATTGTCACCGCACGCCTCGAGCACGGCGACCATGGCCTGCGTCGCCGTGTAGCCGTACACGGTCAAGCTGTCGGCGACATTGCCCAGGGTGTTGTACTTTTTCATCCAGGCTCGCCATTCCCTGTATTCGATCGTCTCCTGCCATTGCGGATCGGTGGGATCCTTGAGGAAGGTCTCGGAGATGATGCCGACGGCTTTCTCGGGACCCGCCGGCCGCATCACCGTCCCGACTGAATTCGCCGCTCGCGTCAGGAGGTGTGTCGGCTTCCAGCCGATGGCGAAGATTTTGCGGATCGCCTGGGCGGCGAATTTGGGGAGCGCCGCCGTCAGCAGGACGTTGGCGCCGCTCCCATGCAGCGACACGATTTGTGAATCGACCGTCGCGTCGCTGGTCTCGTAGCTCTGGGTGGCGACGATCATCCTCTCGGCCGTGTCGCCGAGCCCCGCGCGCAGACCGGAGAGGTAGTCCATGCCGAAATCGTCGTTCTGATAGAGCAGCGCGATCTTGGCGTCGGGGACGCTCTTGAGGATGTAGCGGGCCCAGATGCGCGCCTCGATCCGGTCGCTGGGCGGCCAGCCGATGGTCCACGGATAGTGCTGCGGATCATTCCACTTGTTGGCACCGGTTGCGATGAACAGGTGCGGCACCTTGGCATCGTTCACATAGCGCTGGATCGCCGTGTTCGGCGGGGTGCCGAACGTATTGAACAGCAGGAGGACCTGGTCCTGCTCGACGAGCCTGCGCACCTGCTCGACGGTCTTCGGCGGGCTGTACCCATCGTCGCGGGTGATGAAGTTGATCTTGCGGCCGTTGATGCCGCCCCGTTCGTTGATCATGGCAAAATAGGCGGCGTCCGACTGCCCGATGGTGCCGTAGCTCGAAGCCGGACCGCTGTACGGCATCGTGTTGCCGATCTTGATTTCGGTATCGCTGACGCCGGGTCCGTATTGGCCGGCGGCAAACGCCAGCCCGGCTTTGAGAACAAAGCATCCCGCCGCGAGGCCGGCGAAGATCATTCGGTGGAATGTCATGGTGGTCCGCCCGTTCCGATCCTGCGGGAACAAGAGGCGCGGATAGTAGGCGCGTTCCGAGTTCGCCGGAAGTCTACGTATCGGCCGGAGATCAAAGCGCGTGGCGCTGCACGACGGAAGCGGCGCCGGAGCGTTGTCCATCGTCCGCTTGGCCTTCGCATTCCCGGGTGTAGACTGGCGCCCCGACCACGCGGCAACTCGGTGAGGCGCGTGGCGTTCACCAATTTGCGGGCGCCGCAAAAGGCCACGAAGCTCGCCGCTGGCAGCCCCATCAGAGCAGGAGCAGCGACATGATCCCCCGGAAGAAATTGCCCGCGAGTCTCGCCGCCATTGCCGTGGCGGTCGTCTCTGTGGCCGCCCCGGCTCCCCTGAGCGCTCAGCAGCGCGATGCGATCCGCATCGGCGATGCCGACCTGGGCGGCGTGGTCAGCGGCGCCCAGGGACCGGAAGCCGGCGTGTGGGTGATCGCGGAAACGACCGACCTGCCCACGAAATTCGCGAAGATCGTCGTCACTGACGATCAGGGCCGCTATGTGATGCCCGATCTGCCAAAGGCAAACTACAATGTCTGGGTCCGCGGCTACGGCCTCGTCGACTCCCCGAAGATGCGGGCGGCGCCGGGCAAGATGCTCGATCTGACTGCGGTGGCCGCCCCGAGTACCACGGCGGCGGCGCAGTATTACCCGGCGATCTACTGGTATTCGATGCTCAAGGTCCCTGGCGAAAGTGCGTTTTCGGGGCAGCAACGAGACAAGAGCATGCCGGCCAATCTCACCGCGCAAGCGCAGTGGGTCAACATCATCAAGTCCACCGGCTGCCTGTCTTGTCACGCGCTCGGAACGATCGGGACCCGCACCATCCCCAAGGAGCTGGGCGAATTCCGCACCTCCGCGGAGGCCTGGGAGCGCCGCATCCAGTCCGGGCAGGCTTTGACCCAGATGACCACCGTGATCGGCCGGCTCGATGTGCCGCTCGCGTTCAAACTGTTCGGCGACTGGACCGACCGGATCGCGGCCGGTGAACTCCCGTTTGCAGAGCCGATGCGCCCGCAAGGCATCGAGCGCAATGTCGTCCTCACCCTGTGGGACTGGAGCCGGCCCACCGCCTATCTCCACGACGAGATCTCGACCGACCGGCGCAAACCCTCGGTCAACGCCAACGGCAAGCTCTACGGGACCACGGAGGAGAGCGCGGATTTCATCCCGATCCTGGACCCTGAGCACAACACCGCCACGGAAGTGAAACACCCGGTCCGCGACCCCAATACGCCGTCCTCGAAGGACGCTCCGATGGGCCCGTCGCCGTACTGGGGCGAGGAGCCGATCTGGGACGCGCAGACGAGCAACCACAACCCGATGATGGACGAGCAGGGCCGCGTCTGGATCACCGCGCGAGTCCGCCCGCCGGCGAACCCCGACTTCTGCAAGAAAGGATCGGACCATCCGTCCGCCAAGGTGTTCCCGCTCGCGGAATCAAACCGCCACCTTTCGATGTTCGATCCGGCGACCGGCAAGTTCACGTTGATCAGCACGTGCTTTCCGACCCACCACCTCGCCTTCGCCGAGGATGCCCACAACACCTTGTGGACCAGCACCGGCGTGGTGGGCCCGGGCGCCGTCGGCTGGCTCGATCGAAAAATGTTCGAGGAAACCGGCGACGAGCAGAAATCGCAGGGCTGGACGCCGCTCATTCTCGACACCAACGGCAACGGCAAGCGTGACGACTATGTCGAGCCGGGCCAGCCAGTCGACCCGACCAAGGACAAGCGCGTCGCGCTGAGCCTCTACTCGGTCGCCGTGAACCCGCTCGACGGTTCGGTGTGGGGGACCGCACTCGGGTACCCCGGCGCGGTGGTCCGGCTCGATCCCGGCGCCGATCCGGCGCACACTGCGCTCGCTGAAGTCTATGAGCCGCCGTTTCCCGGCTACGGCCCGCGCGGCGGCGACATCGACCGCAACGGCGTGTTCTGGGCGTCGCTCGCCAGCGGACATCTCGCGAGCTTCGACCGCAGCAAGTGCAAGACCCTCAACGGACCGACCGCGACCGGAAAGCATTGCCCGGAGGGGTGGACGCTCCATTCCTTCCCGGGGCCGCAGTTCCGCGATGTCGCCGATTCCGGGAGCGTCGAGGCCAGCTACTATACGTGGGTCGACCAGTTCGACACGTTCGGCCTGGGTAGGAACGTGCCGATCGCCACCGGCAACCTCAACGATGCGCTGCTGGCGCTGGTCGACGACAAGTTCCTGGTCTTTCGCGTGCCCTATCCGATCGGCTATTTCACCAAATGGATGGACGGGCGCATCGACGATCCCAACGCCGGCTGGAAAGGGAAATCGTTGTGGTCGACGTATTCGACGCGAGCGATGTTCCACCTCGAGACCGGCAAGGGAACGTTACCGAAGGTCGTGAGATTTCAGCTTCGTCCCGATCCGCTGGCACGATGAGGCAAATTCAGCAGCGCAGAGCTTGAATTGGAGCGCCTCTTTCAAGATGCATCCTAGTCTTCGGCCTGTCCGTGAGGAAGCAGCCGGCGCCGGCCGGACAACGCGCGCGAACGGGGCGCCGAGCAACGCACCCGCCGCGCCGTGATTTCACGCCCGGAGCGTGATCTCGCAAACGAGTCCCTCCACGCGCCAGTCAAAATGCGTCTGGCCCTTCAGTTGCTTGATCATTTCCTCGACGACGCGCCTGCCGAAGCCGCGGCGCGTCGGTGGTTGCACGGCGGGACCACCCATTTCGGTCCAGCGCAGGATCAGTCGCCCGTCCGCCTCATGCACCCATCGCAGGTCGATCCGGCCCGTGGGCGTGGACAATCCCCCATACTTGGCGGCATTGGTCGCCAGTTCGTGCAAGGTCACGGCGATGGCTTGAGCCGCGTCAGGCTCCAGCAGGACCTGCGCGCCTTCCATACGCACGCGCGCTTCGTCCTTCAGTGAATACGGAGCAAGTTCCTGCATCGCAACGGTCGAAAGCTCGGCGCCGATCCAACGCGTCTCCGCAAAGAGCGAGTGAACATTCGCGAGCGCCTGGATCCGCCCTTCAATGGCCTTTTTCAGAGCCGCGACCGTGTCGGCCTGAGAAAGATTGACGGTCGCCTGAACGGTCGCCAGCAGGTTCTTGCTGCGGTGCTCCGCTTCGCGAGCAAGCGTCGCGATTTGTTCCTGACTTCGCTTCTGCGCGGTAATGTCCCTGGCAATCTTCGACGCGCCGACGATCCTGCCTTCGGCATTCTTGACGGGAGAAACGGTCAGTGAAACGACAATCAAGCTGCCGTTCTTGCGTCGACGGATGGTCTCGAAATGGTCGATGCGCTCGCCGCGTCTGATGCGCGTAAGAATATTGCGCTCCTCGTCTTGCCGATCCTCCGGAATGACGATCGTGATGGGCTGGCCAATCGCTTCTTCGGCGGTGTAGCCGAACACGCGCTCCGCACCGGTGTTCCAGCTCTCGATGATTCCATCGAGGTTCTTGCTGACAATGGCATCGTCACTGGACTCGACGATGGACGCCAGCGAACGCAATCGTTGGTCGCTTTCGCGCAGCGCGGCTTCGATCTGCTTGCGCTCGGTAATATCGATTCCGGTCGGATGCAGGAACACGACCGCTCCCGACTGATCGCGAATGGGGTACATGGCAAAATCCACGGTCCGCTCGCTGCCGTCGGCCAGCCAGTATCGAAGCTCTTCGCGGAAAACGAAACCCGACGCGGCTTGATCCTTGGCGAAGCGAATCCTGGCTTTCATCTCCTGCGAACCCCGCCACCAGGGCGTTTCCCAGAATGGCTGGTCAAGGACCTGTTCTCTCGTGTACCCGCACCACTCCACGGC
>DATMNH010000103.1:0-4427 GCA_035568975.1 Casimicrobiaceae bacterium | reverse complement strand
GAATGCATTGGCCAATAAACTCACGACCCACTTCCTAGCTCGCAAACACTTTGCGCGGATCCCGCTCGGATGCCATTGCGAGGAGATCGATCACGGTGTGGCGCGATCCAGCGCCCGCACCGCGTCGGCGATGTCCTGGCTCATGTGCGCGAGCGCTCGACTATGGGCGGCGGCGAGCGCATCGTAGCTCTTCTCCGGAACCGGCTCGCGAACGCTCGTGCGCCCGGTTTGCGCCTTGCCGTCCTTGGTCCGACGCACGATCCAGGCGGAATTGAGCGTTGCGGCCTCGCCTGGCACCGATTCAAAACTTTGCACTTCAATCGCCACGCGGTAATCCGCATCCGCGTTCAGGGACTGCTGGAACTGCGACACGCGTGGCGTACCCAGCATGGTGACGAGGTTCTCGGTAACCACGCGTGAGATATTGCTCTGCAAAGGCGACGCCCAGCGGTTGAACTCATCCAGAGAGACCTCGTTCGGGCTCGTGCTCACGACGATCTGCGGAACATCGACGATGGCGGGTATCGACACGGGTCCCACGACCACACTGATTTCTGCTGACGTCGCAATGGGTGTCGCGGTGGTGCGACTCAAGGTATAGAAGTGCGAGGGCGGGGCCGCGCACCCTGCGCCCAAGGCAACGACGGCGCAGAGGGTGGTGATGGAGGCGATGCGGCGCATTAGGGCCTCTCCAGTGGCTTGTTCCGGATCAAGGTTTCGGGATGACGTTCGAGATACTCGACGAGAACACGCACCGCGCGCGCCGCACGGGTTACCTCCTGCAAGGTGTCGCGCAGGTCCTGCGGTGCCGGAGAGTCTTTGGCGAAGAGCGTTGTGTCCGCATTCTTGAGAGCTCGATCAGCGGTGGTGATCGCGCGCCGCAGGTCCTCGAGGGTCTTGGTTCCCTCAGGTACCCACTGCGCATCGATGCGGTTCACCAGGGTATCTGCGTCCTTCAGCGTCTGGTTGAGCGTCGTGAGCGCATTCTTGACCTCGCTGCCGATCGCGTTGAGCGGCATGGTGTCGATCTTGGTAAGGATGCTGCTGAGCTTCGCCTCGAGGTTAGCCAGGCCGCCCGGGACCACGGGCAATTCCATCGGGTCCTTGCTCACATCGAGCTTCACCTTCGGCGCATTCGGAAAATACCCGAACGCAACGTACAGTTGCCCGGTGAGGAGGCTGCCGATTTGCAACTGCCCACGCAGCCCCCGCTCCTCCACCTGGCGGCGCAGATTGCGCAGGCGGGCATCCGTAGTCGCCTCCACCAAGGACTTGGCCGTGGCCTGTTGCTGCGCGGCCACGCGCCCAAGCAGTCGCTCGGGGAAGAAGGTGATGAGCACGCGTGGACGAATGGCCTGCGTCGCGGGATCGAGGCTCAGACCAACCTCGGCAACCTCGCCTACCGCTAAGCCGAACAGCGTCACCGGCGCTCCGACCGAGAGCCCGCGTACCGATTCGTCGAAATAGAGCACGAAGCGGCGTTCGATCGCGTCCGGCACCTTCATCGCGATGGCCCGGTCGCGATAGAGAGTGAAGGTGGCGTTCGCCGCCGCCGGCTCGCCCGGCGGCAGAAAAGCGGGCGCGTCGAAGCCGAGGCCGCCCGCAAGAAGCGCTGCGAACGACTCGGTGTGGACGTCCACGCCGTCCGCGCCGACCGAGATATCGATACCGCTGGCGTTCCAGAAGCGTGTCTCGGTCGTGACGTACTTGTCGTAAGGCGCGTTGACAAACACTGTGATCTCGAGTGACTTGCCGTCGGCAGTAAGGTTGTACGCCGCCACTTGACCGACGTTCAAGCGGCGGTAGTAGACCGGCGAGCCGATACCCAGTGACCCCAAAGTGGGGGCCTTCAGGATGAACCGCTTGCCGGGCTGGTCGGTGATCGGGGGTGGCTCGTCGAGCGCGATGAAATTGCGCTCGTCCTCTTCGGACTTGCCCGCCTGGAACCCGATATAGTTGCCCGAGAGTAAGGTGTTGAGCCCTGAAACACCGCTTAAGGAAATGCGTGGCTCGACCACCCAGAACTTCGCGTCCTGAACCATCAGGCCGGCCGCGTGCTTGGCGATTTTCGCCTTGACCAGCACCTTGGTGTAGTCGTCGGAGAGCTCCACCGCGGTCACCTGCCCGATGCGCACGTCCTTGTACTTGATGAAGGTCTTGCCGGCCTCGATGCCTTCGGCCGCCTTGAAGACGATGGTGATCGACGGCCCTTCACTCCGGATGCGCTGAATCGCGATCCCGATCGCCACCAGCGCGGCGAGGATCGGGATGATCCAGATGATCGAGATGCGCAAGCGCTTCTTCGGCACCACGGTGGCCTGGGGAAGATCGTCCAGATCGGGTTCGTTAGCCACGGGCAGTCGGGTAGGGGTTGGCGGAGTCCCAGATCAGGCGGGGGTCGAAGCTCTCGGCCGCGAGCATCGTCAGCACAACCACGGCTGCGAAGAACAGCACGCCGGCTCCAGGTGCCACCGACATCAAGGGCTGAAGCTGCACCAGGGCCACAGTAAATGCGTCGACGAACACGTCGAGCATCGACCAGCGGCCGATGAACTCGACCATGCGATAGAGCCGCGTGCGATCGTGGCTGTTCGTGACCGAGCCGCGCTGTACGGTGATCAGGAGATAAACCAGGGCAACAATCTTGCCCAGCGGGATCATCACGCTCGCGATCAGCACGATGAGTGCAAGCGGCCAAGACCCCGACGTATAAAGAAATGCCACCCCGCCTAGGATGGTGTCGCCCTCTGAGCTACCCAGGGTCGTGGTGTTCAGCACCGGCAGGGCGTTAGCCGGGATGTAGCAGATCGCTGCCGCGATAAGGAGCGCCCAGGTGGTCTCGATTGAGCCATGACGGCGGTATTCGAGGTGTTCGCCGCAGCGGCGGCAGAAGCCCGGCTCGGTCGCGGTGGCGGGCCGCGACAGCAGCTGGCAGGCCTCGCAGGATACGAGTCCCAGCTGCGCGGCCGTCGTAGCGGCGGTGGTCATGCCCGCGGTTCCGCCGCAGCAACCTCAGCCGCTGCCGGCAGTGGCATTTCGCCGTCGACCCATTCGACCCTCTGCCAGAGTTCGCGGACATTGAAATTGACCACGATCGCCGGAAAAAGCAGCACCAGTGCGCCAACGGCGAACATGCCGATTCCGGCCTCCACGGTGGCGAGCTCCGCGATCTTGATCAACGCGACGAGTATGCCGAGCATCATCACTTCGAGCATCGACCAGATTTGGAAATGGTTCACCCAGCGCAGCATCTCGCCGACCCAGAACGGGACGGGCGAACGCCGCGCCGCGAGCAGAAGGGTGAGCATGAACAGAAGGTAGCTCCCGGGGGCGAGCACTGCGCAAAACGCAACCAGGGCGCCAGTTATTGGTTCGCCCTGCAGCCACATCTCGTAGGCACCCCCGGCAATGGTCGTGCTTGCTGTCCGGCCGACGACCGAAAGGTTCATCAGGGGCGAGGTGTTGGCGATGCCAAATGCGATCACTGCAGCTATGGTCAGCGCGAGCGGTAGATCACGTGGTCCAGCGGGCTGTTTGGCGAGCAGGAAGCCGCAGCGTGTGCAGCGCGCCTTCCCGCCTGGCGGGAGCGGCGGAATTCGCTGCAGCAGGTCACAGTCGGGACAGGCAGCCGACGACGATATCTGGCGAAGGTTCAAAGCCGCGCTCCGATGTTACACATCTAGACTCTAACGGCCCCCCGCTTCCTAGCTGGTTGTGCCTTGGATTCATGGTCGACGTGTCAACGTAAGGGGTTATCCAAGGGGCAGCTCATACTACCCGCTGAGATCCGTCAGTGGGATCGCATCGAGCCTGGGTCATGCCGCAGGTAGAGGACCGAAGAACATCGCCTTCAATTTGTCCTCGCCGACTACGCGAGCGAACTCGCTCGCTATGCAGTACATCAGGATCAGCACCGCTAGGAGAATCTGTATGGCCCAAAAATGCGGCCATACGATCTCGGCAAGCAACCTCTGGTTGGCGGCCGCTAGCCCGTGAGCCTCTTTCCAAAAGTCGTAGAGGCGCTCCAGATAGTGTATCAGCGATGCCACCAGAAAATAGAGCGCGGTCTTCCAGCAAACGTTCCAGATCAGTGGCTTTTCGGGAAAGCGGTTGATGAAAGGCAACGCGTTGGCCAGTAGCACCGCTTTGCCGAGGATCAGCGCCGCCACCGCGATGGACGTCGATGTTGTGAGATCGATACCGGTATTCTTATTCATCAGCACTCGGATGAACGCGACAAGGTGGAGAATGACGAAAAAATAGATCGTCGGTGGAACCATCTCGGCGAGTTCATGCTTGATCGTATCGGCGAATTTGCTCATGGATGCGTACCGACGTTAGGCAACGGAATCGAAGGGTCAAGACTTGCTAGTCGGTTATCGCGAGCGTACCGCTGCGCGCCAAGCAATCGATTGCGGCGTCGCCCT